>NZ_JBHIOZ010000013.1:6755-18435 GCF_042195805.1 Bartonella sp. AP57NXGY
GATTGCTCATTTTGGTTTCCGCTTTGTTTGTGCGGATTAAAAATGCGCGTAAGCCTTTCTAAAGGATCATGGTGTTCATGATCGTGTTTTGTTTCGTGTAGATTTTTGCGATCGTTATCGCTCATAGCTTTTCTCACATGATGGTTTGCACTTACGTGCAATCAATGGTTGATTTTGATTTGTTATATTAAAATTATAAATTTTCCCCCTCTCATGCAAGGATACATGAAAAAGTTTATCAATAGAGTACCTATTGTATGTATTTATAGAACTTTTTCAACGCATTTCTATGGGTGCTTCGACTCCTATGATGGTAAGCCCTGATGATAAAATATTGATAACAGCTTGTATCAATCCTAATCTTGCAAAGGATAACTCTTTATCATCAGGTTGAATAAAGCGTAAATTGAGATTTTCACTCCCTTTATTCCAATGGGTGTGAAAGCTGGAGGCAAGGTCATAAAGGTAAAACGCTAATCGATGCGGTTCTTTATGAATTACGGCCTGTTCAATGATACGTGGATATTCAGAAAGTTTGCGTATTAACAATATTTCATGGTCATCTGTTAATCGATGAAGATGGGCAATCAATGTATTATTTGAAAAGCTTTTAATATGAAGCGCTTCTTGTGCTTGACGAAAGACTGAGTGACAACGTGCACTTGCATATTGTACGTAAAAGATGGGGTTATCTTTTGATTGTTCTGTTACTTTTGCAAAATCAAAATCAAGAGGTGCTTCACACTTACGGTATAGCATCATAAAACGCACAGGATCACGCCCAACCTCTTCGACAACATCCCGTAGAGTGACAAAAGATCCTGCTCTTTTTGACATGCGTACAGGATGACCGTTGCGAAAAAGTTTTACCAATTGACACAAGAAGACACTTAATTTAGCTTTATCCCCAGAAATTGCTTTTGCCATTGCCTCTAGCCGCTTTACATAGCCCGCATGGTCTGCGCCTAGAATATAAATCATTTCATCAAAATGACGATTAAATTTATCCCGAAAATAAGCAACATCAGCAGCAAAATAAGTGTAAGAACCGTCAGATTTGACTAAAACACGGTCTTGGTCATCACCGACATTTGTTGAACGGAACAAAGTTTGTTCGCTTGGTTCCCAGTCTTCTGTATTTTGTCCTTTGGGAGGGGGGAGTTTTCCTTTGTAGATATAACCATTTAAAGTGAGGTCGTTGATGGTGTTACGAATGGCGCGTGCATTATCTGCATAAAGCATTCGCTCAGAGAAAAAGATATCATGATAAATATTAAGAGCAGCCAAATCTTCGCGAATCATGGACATCATTGCATGAATTGCACGTTCTTTCACAAGAGATAAGGCTTCATCTTTATCCATCGTGAGGAGTTGGTCACCAAACTCTTGAGCAAGCGATTGACCCAATGGTATCAAGTATTCTCCAGGATAGAGTCCTTCTGGAATTTCATTAATTTCTTGCCCAAGAGCTTCACGATAGCGCAATAGTACCGAATGGGCGAGGACTTCGATTTGTTGACCCGCATCATTGATATAATACTCTTTTGTAATGTTATAGCCCGTAAATTGTAGCAAATTGGAGAGAACATCCCCAACAACTGCTCCGCGGCAGTGTCCTACATGCATTGGTCCAGTGGGATTTGCTGAGACATATTCAACATTGACGCATTTTCCTTGTCCCATTGGAATACGACCATAAGAAGTGCCTAATTCAAGCATAGATTTTATAGCATCTTGCCAAAATAATTTTGTAAGCTTTATGTTTATAAAACCAGGACCGGCAACATCTATATTTTCGATAGAGGAATCATTTTTAAGAAGTTCTATGATTTTATCTGCAAGTGCACGTGGATTGATTCCAATAGATTTTGCAAGCACCATAGCAGCATTGGTTGATAAATGACCGTGGGAGGAATCACGCGGAGGATCAACAGTGATTTTTGATAAATCTAGATCTTCTCCATTTTTTCCTTTTATATCAGATAATTCAATTGATCTCTTAATTTTTTTTTCGAAGTTTTTAAAGATATTCATATTTAGCTTCCATGATGATGCCAAAAGCCATTAAACGAAATTATCTGTATGGTCAAATAAACGCTGATATTCACGTAGAGCGTAGTGATCCGTCATGCCTGAAAGAAAGTCAGCAATCAAACGTGCTAACTCTTGATTTTTTAAGTGCACTGTTTTGCTCTGCCAACTTTCAGGCATTGTATTTGGATTTTCATAATAACAATTGAATAATTTTTGTACAATGCATTTTGCTGCATTGCGACGACTAAGAACTTGTTCATGGTAGTAAAGATTTTTAAATAAAAAGTTTTTTAGTTCTTTTTCATAAACGGTCATTGTCGGTGAAAAGGTGACAATGGTTTGTTTTGCTTGGTGAATATCGTTTATGCTTGTTGGTTTGATGCGTGCTAAATTTTCTTGTGATTGTTTGATAACATCTTCAACCATGGTTGTTATTTGTCTTCGTACAAGTGTGTAACCGCGACGCGCTTGGTCGAGGTGGGGATGCTCATCTGTTATATCTTTTAATATTGCTGCTGTTAGTGGAACATGTTCAAATTGATCGAGTGTTAAAAATTGCGAACGTAGACCATCATCAATATCATGCGCATTGTATGCGATATCATCTGCAATAGCAGCACATTGCGCTTCTAGCCCTGCAAAACAATCGAGTGCAAGGTCTTGCTTTGCATTGTATTGTAAAATATCGATAGGAACCTCCTTATTCTTTGCGTGAGGACCTAAAAGGGGACCATTATGCTTTACAAGTCCTTCGAGGGTTTCCCATGTAAGGTTAAGTCCATCAAAATTTGCATAGCGCTGTTCTAGTTTTGTTACAATGCGTAATGCTTGTGCATTATGATCAAAGCCGCCATAAAGTACCATGGCTTCATTAAGAGCATCTTCTCCTGCATGGCCAAAGGGTGTGTGTCCAAAGTCGTGAACAAGGGCAATGGCTTCGGCAAGGTCTTCATCAAGACACAGGGCACGGGCTAATGTTCTTGCAATTTGAGAAACCTCTATGGAATGGGTTAGGCGAGTACGGTAATGATCGCTTTCATCAGCAATAAACACTTGCGTTTTATGTTTAAGACGTCGAAATGCATTAGAATGGATAATACGATCTCTATCTCGTTGAAAAGGTGAGCGTGTGGTGCTCATCGTTTCATGGTATAATCGACCACGGCTTGTTTGTGGATGAGCACTGTATACTGCTCGAGATTGGTAATTGAAGTTGATATTGCCTATATCCATTGCAAGCTGTCTATTATCATCTTAAAATTGAGAGTGGTTTATGAGAAATAAACTGCTCTTTGAGTGTAGGATACTCTTTCTTGATGGTTTAATGCAAGGATATATAAAATGAATGTGAAAATTTCAGATATTGCTGCCAAAAAAATTGCACAGATACTTTTGCGTGAACCCGATAAAATAGCATTACGTATTTCTGTTGAAGGTGGTGGGTGTTCTGGTTTTTCTTATAAATATGACTTGGTTTCTGAAATGTGTGAAGATGACCTCGTTCTCAAAAAAGACGGGGCAGTTGTGTTTATTGATTTACTATCACTTCCTTTTATGGAAGGAGCTGAGATTGATTTTGTTGATGATCTTATGGGGCAGTCTTTTCAAATCCACAATCCCAATGCTGTTTCATCATGTGGTTGTGGTGTAAGTTTCTCAATTTAAAATGATGGCTGTGTGATATTGTTTCTTGAAAAAAAGATCATGTTGATCAACAATGCAAAAATGGGTATTCTTATAAAAATAGTGCACCGATGTGTATGGTTGTGCGTGGCGCTTTCTTTATTGACTTGGAGCCACTGTGCTTTTTCTGAAGCAGGAGAAGGGCAAGATCAGCAGCAGAGACAATCAAGGAGTTTTATTGTAAAGACTCAAAAGCAGGAGAACGAAAACTTAGCATCTCAAACACAACTCATTTTGAATGCTCGATTAACAAATAGTCATCCGGATATTGAAAAAGGGCTTGTCTGGCGGGTTTATGCTCCTATTCTAGGGATTGATAATAAGTTACCATTAGTGGCAACCTATAAGGGGGGAAGTGCACGTTTTGATCTCGAACCAGGAAATTATCTTGTTCATGTCTCATTTGGTCATATGAGTGCTGTGCGCCATATTCGTTTAGAAAATGGGCAGAGTCTTGTAAAAAACTTTAATCTTGAGGCTGGTGGTGTCATTTTAAATGCAACACTGCTCAATGGCGTAATGAATGAAAAGGAACTCCGTTTTACCATTTATGAGGATGAAAAAGAAAATGATGATACGGGAGTAATTATATCAAATGTTAAACCCCAATCAGTTGTGCGTTTAAAAGCTGGCCGCTACCATGTTGCTTCCCATTATGGTTCTATTAATGCGACGGCTCGTTCGGATATTCAAGTGGATGCGGGTAAAATAACAGAAGTTACTCTTGAACATCAGGCCGCTCAGATTGTCTTAAAGCTGGTGCGACAAGAAAGAGGAGAAGCGCTTGCAGATACAAGTTGGTCTCTTGCCAATGATTCTGGTGATATCGTTTATGAAACAGTAGGTGCGTATGTTTCACTCGTGTTAGCGGAGGGAGAGTATATTGCAATTGCTAAAAATAAAGATAAAATCTATCAAAAAGTTTTTTCAGTCGTTTCTGGTCATGATGAAGATATAAGTGTGATAGCGAATGAAGAAAATATGCAGCGAGTTGATGAAGATGTGGATTGATTGTTGTTCATGGGGGGTAAACTACGATGAAAGACGGGGTATGAATTTTGATTGAAATTTCAACAGTTGGTGTGTTTTTTGCTGGGGCACTCTCTTTTTTGTCACCATGCGTTTTGCCGTTAGTTCCTCCTTATTTGTGCTATATGGCAGGGGTTGGTATTGATGATTTTCGTTCAGAAAAGCCTGATGAGAAAGTCTTTATCCGGTGGGCTTTATTATCTTCTGTTATTGCTTTTGTTCTTGGGTTTACGACTGTTTTTGTTGCTTTAGGTGCCAGTGCTAGTACAATTGGGAAATTCATCGGTTATTATCGTGATTGGTTTGCCCTTGCTGCTGGAATTGTCATTATTATTTTTGGTTTAAATTTTTTGGGGATTTTCAAGATCGCTTTTTTATTTCGTGAGGCGCGTTTTCAGACCAAAAAAACACCTGCTGGTCCTTTAGGCGCGTATATTATCGGTTTAGCTTTTGCCTTTGGTTGGACACCGTGTATTGGCCCTATTTTAGGTCCTATTATAACGCTTGCTGGAACAAAAGAAACTGTGGGAGAGGGAGCTGTTCTCTTAGCGGTTTATGCATTAGGTCTTGCTATTCCTTTTATGTTAGCAGCTTTATTTTCGAGCAGTTTTATGCGATTTTTAGGCGCTTTTCGTATTCATTTAGGAAAAGTTGAAAAAATCATTGGTGTTTTTCTTATTCTTACAGGGATTTTGTTTTTAACAGGTTCTATGCAGGATCTTTCATTTTGGCTTTTAGAACATTATCCTTCGTTGAGTTATATTGAAGATATTCGTTGGCACAGTATTATGAATTTTTTTGGATTTTCTCGTTAGTCTTATGTGTTTTTATGGTTAGAAGTTGTCTTTCTATTGTTCTTGCCGCAGGTGAGGGGACGCGCATGAAATCGTCTCTGCCTAAGGTACTTCATAAAATTGCTGGATTGCCTCTTATATGCCATGTTCTAAAACAAATAGAATTGGCAGGCTCTTCACAATTAGCGGTTGTTGTGGGATATGGTGCTAAGGAGGTTATGCACGTTGTTCAGTCATTTGTAAAAGATGTAATGATTTTTGAACAAAAAGAGCGTTTAGGAACTGCCCATGCTGTTTTGTCTGCTCGTTTAGCTTTGCAAAAGGAGGTGGATGATGTGCTCATTGTTTTTGGGGATACTCCTCTCATTCAGCAAGATTCATTGCACCAAATGCGTGCACAGCTTGCTGATGGAGGAGCAGATGTTGTTTTTGCAGGTTTTCATACCAAACATCCAACAGGTTATGGGCGTCTTCTCGAGAAAAATGGTCAATTGATTGCAATTGTAGAAGAAAAAGACGCTAGCGATGAAGAAAAAAAGATTTCTTTTTGTAACGGTGGAATACTCGCTATGCGTGGAAAACATGCACTTTCTCTTTTAGAGAAAGTTGGTAATAATAATGTGAAAAAAGAATATTACTTAACAGATATTGCTTCTCTTGCAACACGCGAAGGATTAGATGTGCGTGTTGTTGAAGTTCCTTTTGAAGATATTGTAGGAATTAACAACGGTCTTGAGCTTTCTGAGGCTGATTCTTTGTGGCAAAAACGTAAAGCGCGCGATTTAATGTTATCGGGTGTTACACTCTTAAAGCCAGAAACACTCTATTTTTCTTATGATACAGAAATTGCACCAGGGGTGGTGATAGAACCAAATGTTTATTTTGGGTTAAACGTAAAAGTACAATCTGGTGCGGTTATTCATGCATTTAGTTATCTCGAAGGTGCTGTGGTTGGTAGAGATGCACAGATTGGTCCCTATGCACGTTTGCGTCCTGGAACAGAGTTGGCTAAGTCCGTAAAGATTGGAAATTTTTGTGAAGTCAAACAAGCTAAGGTAGGAGAATCTTCTAAAATCAATCATTTAAGTTATATTGGTGATGCCGAAATTGGTGCACATACCAATATTGGAGCCGGTACGATTACTTGCAATTATGATGGATTTAACAAATATAAAACCATGATTGGTGATCATGCTTTTGTTGGGTCTAATACGGCACTTGTTTCCCCATTGGTAATAGGGGATGGCTCTTATGTTGCTTCAGGAAGTGTTATTACTGAAAATATTCCTATGAACAGTATGGCTTTTGGGCGTGCACGACAGGTTATAAAAGAGGGCTATGCGACAAAATTTCGAGAGCGTTTGTTAGAAAACAAACAGAAAAAATGATTATTTTCAGCTTATTCTTTTGTTTCGTGTTAATCTAACGATGGATGGAAGATTTATTCTTAAAGATTGCCGTATTCCATGTTTGAATTATTTTTATTATTTATAGTTTTAAATAAAGGCTGTTGGATTGTTTTGTAAAATTTGAATCTTAAGATGTGGGTTGGAGCTTTTTAATGTGTGGAATTATTGGAGTTCTTGGAAAGAGGTGTGTTACGTCCTCTTTGGTTGAGGGGTTAAAACGTCTTGAATATAGAGGGTATGATTCATCTGGGGTGGCAACGGTCCATAATGGGCATCTTTATCGTGTACGTGCTGAGGGGAAGCTTGTTCATTTAGAAGAAAAATTAAAAAAAACACCTCTGGAGGGAAGTTTAGGGATTGGTCATACCCGTTGGGCTACGCATGGAATTGCTGTTGAACGCAATGCGCATCCCCATGTGACTGAAAAGCTTGCGATTGTTCATAATGGTATTATTGAAAATTTTGTAGAACTGCAAAAGGAACTCATAGAGGATGGTTGTATCTTTGAAACAGAGACGGATACGGAAGTTATTGCACATTTAATAACGCGTGCATTAAAAGATGGTCTTTCTCCGCAAGAAGCCATACGTACCAGTTGGAAAAGGCTGCAGGGGGCTTTTGCTATTGCTCTTATTTTCGAAGGTGAAGATAACCTTATGATTGCGGCTTGTTCTGGTCCACCTCTGGCAATTGGTTATGGAAAAGATGAATTTTTTGTGGGGTCAGATGCGATTGCTTTGGCACCATTCGTTGATTATATTAGCTATATGGAAGATGGGGATTGGGCTGTTCTCACACGGGAAGGTGTTACAATTTATGATGCTAACAACCAACCGGTAAAACGTCCTGTGACGACATTACTCGAAGGGGCTTTATTGATTTCTAAGGGTAATCATCGTCATTTTATGCACAAGGAAATGTTTGAACAACCTGAAGTGATTTCTCATAATTTGGCGCATTATCTTGACCTTGGAAATTATGCGGTTCGACCGCTTGAGAATTTGATTGATTGGAAAAATATTCATCGGCTTCTTTTTGCGAGTTGTGGAACGGCATATTATTCAACCTTAGTTGCGCGCTATTGGTTTGAGAAATTTGCCGCTTTAAGTGTTGATAATGATGTTGCTTCCGAGTTTCGTTATCGTGAACCTCCTATAACGTCTGATGTGTTATCGCTGTTTGTTTCTCAATCTGGTGAGACAGCTGATACATTGGCTTCTTTGCGTTATTGTCGTGAGCGGGGTGTAAAAACAGCAACAATTGTGAATGTAGAGCAATCAACAATGGCAAGGGAGGCTGATTTTATTCTCCCAACACTTGCCGGACCGGAAATAGGTGTTGCTTCAACAAAAGCTTTTACCTGTCAATTGGCAACGCTTGCTTCACTCGCTCTTAGTGCGGCTAAACAACGTGGCTATCTTTCGGCTCAAATAGAAAAGCAACTGGTTCAACAGTTGGCAGAAGTTCCACGTATTTTAAATGAGGTCTTAAAATTAGAGAGAAAAATTGAATGTATTTGTCGTGATTTGGTGAATGCAAAAAGTGTTCTTTATCTGGGACGTGGAACTTCTTATCCGATTGCTTTGGAGGGAGCTCTTAAACTGAAAGAGCTTTCTTATATTCATGCTGAAGGTTATGCGGCAGGTGAATTAAAGCATGGACCAATTGCTCTGGTGGATGAGACAATACCCGTTATTGTTGTTGCACCTTATGATCGGTGGTTTGAAAAAACTTTTTCTAATATGCAAGAAGTGGTAGCGCGTAATGGTCGTATTATTTTAATAACCGATAAAAAGGGAGCAGAAGTAGCTTGTCTTAAGACTTTATCAACGATCACTTTGCCAGATGTTCCAGAATTTATTTCTCCTATTATTTATGCACTCCCTGTTCAGTTAATCGCTTATCATACGGCTGTTTTATTAGGAACAGATGTTGATCAACCCCGTAATTTAGCAAAATCAGTCACGGTTGAATAAAAGTATATTTCTGAATCTTTTGGAGAATAATCAAGTGTAAGAAATTGATTTATAATGAAACTTATTTTTTCATTTTTCTCTGTTGAACGAGAATACTGAAGAAAGGTTTTTTATTCCTAAATCCTTTACGATAAAACGAAAAATATTTTCTTACCTATCAAAAAATAGATCAGTTATGTGAATATAATGGTAAAAAAAGACGCAATATTGCTTCTACTGTTTTAATGCAGTTGATTTGTTATTCGTTCATGAAGCATAAAGATGGTAAGAGACTGCGTAGATCATTTATGGGTAATTCTAAGAGAAAATCATATTTGAACAGAGAGGTATTTAAGTTTTTTATTAGAGGGTTTTTGTTATCCTGCTCGTAAGAGGCGTGCAGCATCGTTGTGTCCGAAAAGATAAAGGAGCAACCGTAAAGCTTGTCCTTGCTCAGAAGAAAGATGAGGATCGCGTTGTAAAAATAAACGAGCATCTTTTCTTGCCATTGACAAAAGATCGCTATGAACTGCAAGGTTTGCTATATGAAATTCAGGGACTCCGGATTGTTTTGTACCTAAAAGTTCTCCTTCGCCTCGTAGGCGCCAATCTTCTTCAGCAATTTCAAAACCATCTTCTGTATTGCGGATAATATTAAGGCGTGTTGCTGCTGTTTTAGTCAGTGGATCTTTATAGAGCAAAATGCAGGAAGATTTTTTATCGCCTCGTCCTACACGTCCACGTAATTGGTGCAATTGTGAAAGGCCAAAATGTTCCGCGTGTTCGATGATAATGATCGAAGCATCTGGAATATCTACTCCCACTTCAATGACGGTGGTTGCAACTAAAATACGTGTATTTCCACATTTAAAAGATGCCATAGCGGCTTCTTTTTCTGCTGTAGACATTTTTCCATGGATCATACCAACGTGTGCTCCAAAGCGCTCATGGAGAAATGCAAAGCGGTTTTCAATTGAAGTGAGATCAAGAGCTGTCGATTCCTCTACTAAAGGACAAATCCAATAGAGCTTTTCTCCTTTTTCTAATGCAATTGCGATTCTCGCTATAAGCTCATGAAGACGTTTCAAAGAAAGCGTTGCTGTTGTAATGGGTTGTCGTCCCATTGGTTTTTCGGTAATTTTAGAGACATCCATATCACCAAAAGCTGTTAAGACAAGTGTGCGCGGAATGGGCGTGGCGGTCATAACCAGCATATCAGCTTTATTGCCTTTTTCTGTAAGAGCGATACGTTGATGGACACCAAAACGGTGTTGTTCATCGATAATGGTTAAAGCGAGATTATTATAAGTAACACTGTTTTGTATGAGAGCATGGGTTCCGATGACAATAGAAACTTGACCTGACAGAATATCATTCACGATATTTGTCCGCAATTTCCCTTTTTCTCGTCCTGTTAAAAGCGTTGTTTGTAATCCGACCTTTTCGGCAAGAGGAGCGATGGTGGCAAAATGTTGCCTAGCAAGCACTTCAGTTGGTGCCATTAAAGCTGATTGTCCTGAATTTTCAGCAATTTGTGCCATTGCCATCAATGCAACAACAGTTTTTCCTGCGCCTACATCACCTTGAAGTAGTCTTAGCATCGGTTCTGGTGAAGCAAGATCATTTGCGATATCTTCTACTGCTTTTTTTTGTCCGGTTGTGAGTTGAAAGGGGAGGATATTAAGCAATTTTTTAGTATAAATTCCTGTTGATGGTCGAGAAGTGCCAACAAGAGATTTAGTTTTCAAACGCACGAGTCCTAGTGCCAATTGACAAGCGAGCAATTCATCATAGGCAAGACGTTTGCGTGCTGTACTTTCTAAGGATAGATCATTGGGGTTAATGGGCGCATGGATACGGCGTAAAGCAACAGAAAAAGAAGGAAAATTTTGCTGCTTTTTTACATTTTCATCTATCCATTCTGGGAGGAGAGGAATAAAATCAAGAGTGTTTTGTATGGCGCGTCTTAGTGTCTTTACAGTTAGTCCTGCAGTAGAGGGATAGACAGGTTCGATCAGAGGTATCTGATTTGATTGTTCGCTTGGGGCAATATAGTCTGGATGCGCCATTGAAAGCTGTCCATTAAACCATTCAACTTTTCCTGATATAATGACTTTTTTTCCTTCGGGGAGTTGTTTTTTTAGCCAAAGAGGTTGAGCATGAAAAAAGACTAAATTTATTTTTCCTGTGTGATCATGGGCAATAACACGATAGGGAATTCGGTTGTGACCACGGGGTGGTGGTTGATGTTGATCGATGATAATTTCGAGCGTAACAGTATCTCCTTCTTTTGCAGAAGCAATGTTGGGACGCATTCTGCGGTCTATAACGGAATGGGGCATTAATTGAAGAAGGTCAATAAGGGTTGCTTCGCGTTGTGTGGGATTAACATCTAAGAGTTTGGTCAATAAACCATAGACTTTAGGTGTAATACCAGAAAGAGTTCGGATAGAATTAAAAAGTGGGGTAAGAAGACTTGGAGGCATGAGCAAATTTAACCTGCCCTTTTTGTTTTTTCTAGACCTTTAGAAGAGCTTTTTGGGGATAAAGTCATAAAGACAAGGTTGCTTTATTTACACATTGAACTTTAGGAAGAGAAATTAATATTTAAAGAAAAATACAATTAAATGGTCAAAAATTAAAGTACTTAGATGAGGTATATTGTTTTTCTTTTTATTTTAGGTGTTTATTTGCTGTGAATAGAAGCATTTTCTTGATAGAACTCTCTTATAAATATTAATAAAATTGGGATATTGCTCCTATGTAGGATGATGAA
>NZ_JBHIOZ010000013.1:18535-24731 GCF_042195805.1 Bartonella sp. AP57NXGY
GATGATGAACAGAAGTTTTTTCTTTTATAAGGGGTGCTGTTTAGCATTTATTTTGTAGTGGGAAATTGTGAGAGTGGTAAAAAATAAAATGCAAATGCAAGAGAACAAAAATTCTCTTCCTCGCTTTATTCATTTGAGAGTGCATTCAGCTTATTCCTTGCTCGAAGGGGCTTTAAAAATCCCCCAAATTATTCAACAGACGATTTTAGATCATGCACCAGCGGTTGCTATTACCGATACCAATAATTTATTTGGTGCTTTGGAATTTTCACAGCATTGTCTTTCTCATGGGGTCCAACCTATTATTGGTTGTCAGCTTACTGTTGATTTTTGTGATGAAAATGATCATTTACGTTTGGCTAAATGGCGTAATCCTTCTGATTTTTGCTCTATTGTTCTTTTGGCTGCTAGCGAAACCGGTTATGCTCATTTGGTTCGTCTTGTGAGCCGTGCTTATCTTGATAAGTGTGATACTGATCCTCCTCATATTAAAGCTGATTGGTTGTCAGAACACAGTGAAGGCATAATCGCTTTAACGGGTGGAAAGGGAGGACCTATTAATCTTTCTTTGGCAGAAGAGAAAAAAGAACATGCTGTTGAGCGCTTAATTTATTTGAAAAAATCTTTTGCTGATCGTCTTTATGTGGAGTTACAACGGCATGGCTCTTATGACCGGAGAGTAGAAGCTGATCTTATTGAATTGGCTTATGCGCATGAAATTCCTCTTGTAGCAACGAATGAAGCTTTTTTTCTGCAAAGAGAAGGGTATGAAGCGCATGATGCGCTGATGGCTGTTTCAGAAGGACAAATTGTCTCTAATCCAGATCGCAAACGTGTGACACCAGATCATTATTTGAAGTCACAAGATGAAATGGTTACACTGTTTTCTGATCTTCCAGAAGCTTTGGAAAATAGTGTTGAAATTGCATTGCGTTGTCATATTGCCTCGCCTCTTCGAAAACCGATATTGCCTCGTTTTATAGAACAATCTGTTAATTCAGAAACTACTTTAGAAATAGAAGATAGTGAGTTATTAAATCAGGCTAAAGATGGTTTGAAGATTCGGCTTGAAACAATAGGGTTGGCTGAAGGGTATACGATTGCAGATTATGAACAGCGGCTTGATTATGAAATTTCAGTTATTACGCGTATGCAATTTTCTGGATATTTTCTTATCGTTTCAGATTTCATAAAATGGGCAAAGGTTCATGACATTCCCGTTGGACCAGGCCGGGGTTCTGGTGCTGGTTCACTTGTTGCTTATGCATTGACGATTACTGATGTGGATCCCTTGCGGTTTTCTCTTCTCTTTGAACGTTTTCTGAATCCAGATCGTGTTTCGATGCCAGATTTTGATATCGACTTTTGTCAAGAGCGGCGCGAAGAAGTTATTCAATATGTTCAAAAAAAATATGGACGTGATCAAGTTGCTCAAATTATTACTTTTGGTAAGTTACAGGCACGTGCAGTTTTGCGTGATGTGGGGCGTGTTTTAGAAGTTCCTTATCGTCAGGTGGATTATCTTACAAAATTAATTCCTGCCACCCCAGGAAGTCAGGTAGAATTAGCAGATGCTATTAAGGATGAACCTAAATTTGAAGAAGAAAAGAAAAAAGATCCCGTTGTTGGACGCGCATTAGATATAGCGCTTCAGTTGGAGGGACTTTATCGTCATGCTTCAACTCATGCTGCTGGGATTGTTATCGGAGATCGTCCACTTTGGGAGCTTGTCCCGATGTATCGTGATCCTCGTTCTGATATGCCTGTTACACAATTTAACATGAAATATGTTGAACAAGCGGGGCTGGTAAAATTTGATTTTCTTGGATTAAAAACGCTTACTGTTTTGAAAATGGCAGTCGATTTTGTTGCCAGAAAGGGGATTAAAATAGATTTATCAAATATTCCTCTGAATGATGAAGCAACCTACGCTATGATGGCACGTGGTGAAACGGTTGGCGTGTTTCAGGTGGAAAGTTCTGGTATGCGCAAGGCGTTGATTGGAATGAAGCCAGACCGTATTGAAGATATTATTGCGCTGGTTGCACTTTATCGTCCAGGTCCAATGGAGAATATTCCAACCTATAATGCACGCAAACATGGGGAAGAGGAAATTGCTTCTATTCATCCTAAGATAGATCATCTGATCAAAGAAACACAAGGTGTTATTGTCTATCAAGAACAGGTGATGCAGATTGCTCAGGTTCTTGCTGGCTATTCGCTTGGAGAAGCTGATTTACTACGTCGTGCTATGGGGAAAAAAATTCATGCTGAAATGCAAAAACAGCGTACGCGTTTTGTCAATGGAGCTGTTGCAGGTGGCGTGGATAAAGATCAAGCTGATATTATCTTTGATCTTTTAGCAAAATTTGCCGATTATGGTTTTAATAAATCGCACGCTGCTGCTTATGCAATTGTTTCTTACCAAACGGCTTATATGAAAGCAAACTATCCCGTTGAGTTTTTAGCTGCTTCAATGACATATGATATGACGAATACAGATAAGCTCAATGATTTTCGGCGTGAAGCATTAAGGTTGGGTATTGAAGTTATTGCACCTTCTATACAAACATCTCATCGTGTTTTTGAGGTTGGTGATAATTGTATTTATTATTCTCTTGCTGCCATTAAAGGTGTGGGAGAAACTGTTGTAGATCATATTGTTTCTTGTCGTGGGAGTAAGATTTTTAAGGATTTGGAAGATTTTTGTGCGCGTGTTGATCCTCGTATTGTTAATAAGCGTGCGATGGAAAGTTTAGTTTGTGCTGGTGCTTTTGATTGTTTTAACATTGCACGTGAGGTTTTATTAGCCAATCTTGGAACCCTTCATGCGCGTGCACTTCGTATTCTCGATGACAATTCTAGCGGGCAGGTTGATATATTTGGAATGGCAGGCGGATTAAAAGAACCATTGATTTTATCGCAAACAACCCCTTGGTTGCCGGCTGAGAAACTTTATCGAGAATTTCAAGCTATAGGTTTTTACTTTTCTGCGCATCCTTTGGAGGAGTATCAAGCTATTCTGAACAAAAAACGCATTCAGACTTGGGGTAATTTTGCCAATGCCGTTAAAGGGGGAGCAACGGCTGCACGGCTTGCTGGAACTGTTGTGGCAAAAAACGTGCGCAAAACAAAATCTGGTAAAAAAATGGGAATTATTCATTTTTCTGATACAAGTGGACAATATGAAGCAGTTCTCTTTTCTGAGGCACTCTCGGATTATGAAGAGATGCTAGAACCCGGAAAATCTTTTATTATTACGGTGAGCGCAGAAAATCGTTCTGAAGGAGTTAGTTTGCGAATTGAAACAATTCAGTCTTTGGAAAATGAATCATTACAACAGCATAAAATGATGCGTCTCTTTATAAAAACAGTTGATATGCTTCCACAAATTGAACAAAATTTAAATCTTGGGGGGAATGGAGAGGTTGGGCTTATTTTAATTCAAGAGGATGGATTGCGAGAAGTCGAAATTGCACTTCCTAAGCGATATAAGGTAAATTCACATGTCGCAAATGCTATGAAATTAATTCAGGGTGTTGTTGATGTAGAATTGAGTTAAAGAAAGATTAAAGATGGGAGCTGATTTTGAGTGGTGTTTTTGCTTTTAGGAGAGCTAAAAATGGAGCTTTTAAAATCGGATTGTAGGTTTCGAAAAATATTGCTTTTATTAGAGTAAATTATGATATTTTTTAGTGTCATAAAATTAAAAAAATCTCGTTCTTTCGTAATATTCAAAGTGCCGGAAGAATTTTATAAGTTTTTATCATTATTTTTTATAGAATTCATCGCATCATACATGTAAAGCCAATTGAGATCTGACATAATGCTCTCTGGTGTACGAATTTTCATCATGAGATTGCGTGCAATTGCTATGGGACCGGTTGCGTGATAGGCTAATCTATTGAAATCTCCGCGTTTTTTTACTGCTGCAATACGCGGGGTGCGTGTTGTTTCGTAAAGCGAAAGTGCTTTCGTTAATGAAAAATCTTTCAATGAAAGTGCTTTTGCTAATGTGGCGGCATCTTCGATTGCCATAGCGGCACCTTGTGCTGCAAAAGGTAAGGCAGCATGTGCGCAATCGCCAACAAATACTTGTCTCTCTAAACCGATAAAACGATTTTGTTTCATTTGAAAAAGTGGCCAATAACTCCATTCATCAATATGATCGAAGATTTGTAAGATTTTTGAATTCCAATCTTTAAAAAGAGATTTGAGTTTTTCTTTATCTCCTTTATGGGCCCATCCTTCTTTTGAACTTTCTCCATGCGTAATGGCGACAAAATTAAAAATTTTTTCTGACGATTGAATGGGGTAGACAACAAGATGATTTTTTGGTCCCATCCAAGCCGTAATTGTCTTCATATTTTGCAATGAAGAACGAAAGTTTTGAGGAAGATTATCAGATGTTGTTGTTGCACGCCAAGCAATAAAGCCACTAAAATTTGCTTTTTCATGAAAAGGAGATTGTTGCCGTAATGTTGACCAAATGCCATCACATCCGATCAAGAGGGGCGTTGAATAAAGCTGTTCTGTTGCCGTATCTGTTTTTATTGTCGTGATTTTAATGTTGGTTGCCGATTGGGTAGAAGATACAATCGTTTCGCCTGCTTTGTATTTGATCAAAGGATTTTCAATCACTGCATTATATAAAATTTTTTGTAAAGCCGCGCGGTGAATCGTCATATAAGGGGCTTTCCAATATTTTTCTGTTAGATTAATAAGATGAGCCCGTAGATGTATTTTTAAAGATAATCCATCTTTTAACTCAAGAAAATATGGGATTGTCGCGACTTTAGTGAGTTTGTTAAGAAGTTTCCAGCGAGCAAGAATAGATGTTGCATTTGGTGTCAGTTGAATACCAGCGCCTATCGTTTCAAGTTGCTTACACTTTTCGATAATGGTGCTTGCAATTCCTTTATGAGCGAGTGCTAAAGCAGTGCTTAAACCAGCAATTCCTCCTCCAACGATGATGGGTGATTGTTCCACAAATGATTTCATATTAAACAAGCAGAATTAAAAGAGGGGTTATTAAGAAAGCCAAAAAACGCAATTATAATAGCTTTTCTGGATGATATAAGCATCCTGTTGGGTTTGTTTGATCGTATGATAGCGAGGGAACATAACGATAAAGGGTTGAGCAGTAAGGGCAAATTTTCTCATCTGCTGCTCCCATATCGATAAAGATATGAGGATGATCGAATGGGTGTGTAGCGCCTACACACATAAATTCTTTCACACCAATTTCGATTGTTTTATATCCAAGGTCATTTTGGAAATGAGGAATATTGTGATCAGCCATGGCATACAAACTCCAGAATAAATTTTCTCATCAGCTATGATTGGGCTCTTCTATTTTATAGGCGTGAGTTTGTAATAAAGCGTATAATAATGCAAGATGCTTTTTAAGACAAATTTCTCTTCTTTTATGCTATATTAGAATAGTTGTCTTACTTTTAGTGCTTTGCGCATAGCAATAATTCCAAGTACTTTTAAATATTAAATGGAAAAATGATGAGGGAAGTTAGGCATTGATATATTATTATGATGATAACATATTATCAAATGTTATGTGAGATATTTCGTCAAGGATTTTAGAAAATATAAAAGAAAATTATTTAGGATATATGGAACAGAGGGTGGTAGATAAAATTTCTATATCGAATATAACAATGAAAAATCCGGTACGATTTATTAATCGAGAGTTTTCATGGCTACAATTTAATAATCGTGTTTTGATGGAAGCGGCTAATTCGAAACATCCTTTATTAGAACGTCTACAATTTCTTTCTATTTCAGCTGCAAATCTTGATGAGTTTTTTATGGTTCGTGTTGCAGGACTAGCAGCTCAAATTCGTGCTCGCGTTACAGCGTGCAGTGCAGATGGGCACACTCCACAGGAACAACTTGATATTGTATTAGCTGAGATTTCAAAGCTGCAGGCTCACCAACTACGAGAATTGAATGTTTTACGTGATGAATTAAAAAAGAATGATATTGAAATTATTTGTTCTGATGATCTTTCAGAAATTGAAAAATCATGGCTTGAAAAATATTTTCTTGAGACAATTTTTCCTGTTTTAAAACCTTTACCTGTTGATTCTACTCATCCTTTTCCATTTATTCCTAATTTAGGGCTTTCTATTGGGCTTCAATTGTCTGGAGAAACTGATCAGAATTCACACACAGTGTTGTT
>NZ_JBHIOZ010000013.1:24831-28579 GCF_042195805.1 Bartonella sp. AP57NXGY
TTTATTCCTAATTTAGGGCTTTCTATTGGGCTTCAATTGTCTGGAGAAACTGATCAGAATTCACACACAGTGTTGTTGTCTATTTCAATGCTTTTAAGGCGTTTCGTTCTTCTTCCTCAAGAAGGTAATCATTTTCGTTTTATCGCATCTGAAGATGTTATTTGCCTTTTTATTAAACATGTATTTCCTAACTATGAGGTTAAAGGAATTGGTACATTTAGAATAATCCGAGATAGCGATATTGAAGTAGAAGAAGAAGCTGAGGATCTTGTTCATTTTTTTGAAACTGCTCTTAAAAGGCGGCGCCGTGGGCAGGTTATTCGAGTTGAGTTTGACGCAAAAATGCCAGAGAGTTTACGCCAATTTATAGCGAATAGTCTCGCTGTTCCTGATAATTGTATTAATGTCCTTGACGGATTTTTAGCGCTTAATACGGTATCAGAAATTGTTTCTATTCCCCGCGATGATCTTAAATTTATTCCTTATATTTCTCGTGTTCCAGAATGTATTCGTAAACATAAAGGGGATTGTTTTGCGGCTATTCGTGAAAATGATATTGTGATTCATCACCCCTATGAGACATTTGATGTTGTTGTCCAATTTTTACGTCAAGCTGCTTGCGATCCTGATGTTGTAGAAATAAAACAAACACTTTATCGTACATCAAATGATAGTCCAATTGTTGGCGCTTTGATTAAAGCAGCTGAACAGGGAAAGTCTGTGACTGCTTTGGTAGAACTTAAAGCACGTTTTGATGAGGAAGCAAATATTCGTTGGGCCAGGGATCTTGAATGTGCTGGGGTTCAAGTTATTTTTGGTTTTATTGCATTAAAAACGCATGCTAAGATGTCATTAGTTGTGAGACGTGAGGGAAAACGTCTTCGCTCTTATGTTCATCTTGGAACAGGAAATTATCATCCCATTAATGCTAAAACTTATACCGATCTTTCTTTTTTTTCCACGGATGATGATATCGCTCATGATGTTGCGTTATTATTCAATTATATTGCGCAATATGAGCGTCCAAATGAAACAATGAAGATTGCTTTTTCACCCTTAACACTGCGTGGTCGTATCTTAGAGCATATTGAGGGAGAAATTGTTCATGCACAACAGGGAAGGTTTGCTGCTATTTGGATGAAAGTTAATGCATTGGTTGATCCTGAAATTATTGATGCTTTATATCGTGCCAGTCAAGCAGGGGTGCAAATTGATTTGGTTGTGCGGGGGATATGTTGTTTACGTCCTGGTATTCTAGGAATTTCGGATAATATTCGTGTAAAATCAATTGTCGGGCGTTTTCTTGAACATAGTCGCATTTTTTGTTTTGGGAATGGTCAAGATTTGCCTAATGAAAATGCACTCGTTTACTTAGGCTCTGCTGATATGATGCCTCGTAATTTGGACTATCGTATTGAAATATTGGTTCCGGTTTTTAATAAAATAGTGCGTCAAAAAATTCTTTTACAGATTATGTTAGCTAATATCATTGATAATCAACAAAGCTTTGATATACTTAAGGATGGAACATCAAAACGTATTACACCGCAGATAGGTGAAAGTCTATTTAATGCGCAGGAGTATTTTATGGCCAATACAAGTTTTGCGGGGGAAAATGAGTCTTTTGAGTCTTCTGTTTCGCGCTTGGTTGCGTTGCATCGGCAACAAGCCGAAATACATAAAGACTAAAATCCAATGACATATAGAGATGCTCAAGGTCGGTTAAAAGGGCGTAAGCCTGTTGCTGTTATTGACATTGGCTCAAATTCTGTTCGGTTGGTTATTTATGAGGGGCTTGTTCGATCACCAACAGTTTTATTTAATGAAAAGATTCTTTGTGGTCTCGGTCATGGTGTGGCGAAAACAGGATTTTTAGAAGAAAAATCGATGAAAATGGCGTTGCAAACACTGAAACGGTTTCGTACGCTTTGTCGACAGATTGGGGCAGATGAGGTCTATACTTTAGCAACAGCAGCAGCACGAGATGCACAGAATGGCGTAGCATTTATTCAGCATGCTGAAGATATTTTGCAAAATAAAATATATCTTCTTTCAGGAAGTGAAGAAGCTATGTATTCAGCATATGGAGTTGTGTCTACTTTTTATCAACCAAAAGGTATTTCTGGGGATCTTGGTGGTGGAAGTCTTGAGCTGATTGATATTGATCATTCTGATGTTGGTGAAGGGATAACGCTCCCATTGGGTGGTTTAAGGCTACAGTATATGTCAAATAATGATAGTGCTGTAGCTACAAAAATTGTACATGAGCAATTTTATAAATCGTCTGTTGTTCGTGCTCGTAAAGGTATAGCACGTTATTTTTATGCAGTAGGGGGGACATGGCGTAATTTGGCAAAACTCCATATGGCAATGAAACACTATCGGCTCCCTGTTATGCATGGCTATGAAGTTGATGCTGTTGAAATGGAGAACTTTTTACGTCTTGTAGCACGTGGCAATATTGATAATATGAGAGGGATTGCAGCGGTTTCTCAGAACCGTCGAAAACTTTTATCTTATGGGGCAATAGTTCTTATTGAACTCATTCAGTGTATGGAGTTTGAAAAGATAATCTTTTCTGGTGCTGGCGTTCGTGAAGGTTTTCTTTATTCACGATTGCCGCAGGCGATTCGACTTTCAGATCCTCTCATTGCAGCATGCACAGAAATGGCTATTTTACGGGCACGTTCACCAAAACAAGCAGAAGAACTCATTGATTTTACGACGAATGCTTTTGAAGTTTTTGGAATTTCAGAAACCGAAAATGAATGCCGTTATCGTCAAGCCGCTTGTCTTCTTGCGGATATTGGTTGGCGTATACATCCAGATTATCGAGGCAATGAAGCAGCAAATCAAATAGCTTTAGGATCTTATCCAGGAATTTCTCATGAAGGGCGCCTTTATGCGGCACTTGCTGTTTTTTTTCGCAATACGAGTTTATTGGTTGATAAAGAATCTCTTCCCATTTTTCAATTAGCAACTCAAAATATAATTGAAAAAGCACGTATTCTTGGCGAAACTATGCGTATTGCTCATCTTTTTAGTGCTTCTGTTGCAGGAATTTTACCTCATTTATTGTGGCATAAAAAAGCAGATCATATTATCCTGCAGATCCCAAAGAATTACGCTGGGTTATTAGGAGAACGTCCTCTTGGACGATTACAGAAGTTATCAAAAATAATAAAACAACCTCTCGCTTTTGAAATTTTTTGATTTTTTTCCTAATTTATTCGTGTTTTATGTCTTAATAATAGGGCCATTGACGAGGGATAAACTAGGTAGCCTATCATCATGAGCTGGACAATAGGACTTGTTCCATAACGCCCATGCTAGACACCACGCAAAGCATTTGTAATGCCTGAGCATTCATAAAAGAAAACATAATTTTTTATTCTGTTACTTGCATCACAGGATGGATTTTTCACTTCATAAGCTTCATGTGAAAATGAAAAGTTTTGTCCATTTTTACGTGAAAAGGTTTTCTTTTTATGCTGTGTCGTTATAACGTTTCTGTTTAGCTTGCTCGATTATCTTCATAAGATTACGATTGTAACCAACGCGATAAAAAACAAGTTTTAAAGATTTTGGGAGAGATCCATTGGTTACATGACGCTGGAATGTTGAAATACTCATATGAAACAGTTTTGCACTTTCACGGTCTGTCAAAAGAATATCATTTCAGTCATTATAAAATCCTTTCACTATAAAAAATAGAAATAAATCACAACTATTTATTAACCATGATTTT
>NZ_JBHIOZ010000013.1:28679-32474 GCF_042195805.1 Bartonella sp. AP57NXGY
GTAATGGATTTTTCAAAATGAAAATGTAAATTAAAGCTGTTTTGTGCTTATTTTTCCATCGTTAAAGTAAAACCCTATCTGGCCCTTTAGAAGTTGTTCGGCTTTTTGTCCAAATATTTCATAGCGCCAGCCATTCATAGCGGGAATATTTTTCTTTATTCCTCCATTGGCAATTTTTTCTAAATCATTAGATGTTGCAATAATTTTAGGGGCAATGCTGTTTTCATTTGCAACAATTTTTAATAACACTTTGAGCAGATCGATAACAGCGGCTGTCGTATTATTGAGTGGATTATGTTTAGGAATGGGGGGTAAAGTAGAAAGATCCACTTCTAAGCCTTCGTGGACAGCTTTGATTAATGATTGAGCAATTGAGAGTTTATCCCAATTCTTATTAAGACTGCGCAACCGTTTTAATGCAGATTCATCTTTTGGTTGTTGGGTTGCTATTTCTATAAGACATTCATCTTTTATGATATGACGACGTGGCATATTGTATTTTCGTGCTTCACGTTCCCGCCAAGCTGCTATCTTTTGTAATACAGCAAGTTCACGTGGCTTTTTAATTTTTCCTTTCACTTTTTTCCATGCTTCATCTTCTGGCATATCATAGGTTTTAGGATTTAAAAGGATTGTTATTTCATCATCCATCCAGTGAGCTCGTTGATTTTTCTCTAACCTTTTTTTCAATAACAAGTAAACATCTCTTAAGTAAGTTACATCGGAAAGTGCATAGAGCAGTTGTTTTTCAGACAAAGGGCGGTAACTCCAGTCTGTAAAGCGGGAGGATTTATCAAGATGATGCCCTGTACAGCGTTGTACAATTTGATCATAGGAGATAGAATCACCAAATCCACAAATGGATCCTGCTATTTGCGTATCAAAGAGAGGGGAAGGAATAACACCTCCAAGGTGATAAATTGTTTCAATATCTTGGCGCGCAGCATGAAAAACTTTTACAACTTTTTTATCGACCATAAGGTCAAAAAATGGTTGTAAATCAATATCTGGTGCTATGGGATCAATCAAAACTGTAACATCTGGTGAGGCGAGCTGTATTAAACACAGTTGAGGCCAAAAAGTTGTTTCGCGGATAAACTCAGTATCGACTGTTACAAAATCAGAGGTACGTAGAGCGTTAAGTGCAATTTCAAGATCTGTTGTTTGTGTAATAAGATTCATCATTTTATTATAATTCGATAAATTAAATTTGTCCTTTGTTGACTTTATTTTTGAGTTTTTATTCTCATATCTTGACAAATGGTCATTAAAAAGCGTTTGTAGCGCATGTGAATATTATAATCAAAGGCAAAAAACATGCATCGTTATCGCAGTCATCATTGTGCGGCTCTCCGTAGATGTGATGTAGGAACACAAGTTCGTCTTTCGGGGTGGGTTCATCGTGTTCGTGATCATGGAGGGATTCTTTTTGTGGATTTACGTGATCATTTTGGAATCACACAAATTGTTGCTGACCCTGCTTCACCAGCTTTTAAAGTTATTGAAAAAGTGCGTTCTGAATGGGTTATTCGTGTGGATGGGGAGGTATGTGCTCGTTCTGATGAGGTTATTAATGCAACGCTTCCAACAGGTGAGATTGAAATTTTTGCACAAGAGGTAGAAATTCTTTCAAAATCTGATGAGCTTCCTTTACCGGTTTTTGGTGAGCCTGATTATCCAGAAGATATTCGATTAAAATATCGTTTTCTTGATTTGCGTCGGGAGACTATGCACAAAAATATCATGCGTCGGACTGAAATTATTGCGGCTATGAGACGAGCTATGCAAAATAATGGTTTTACGGAATTTACGACGCCACTTTTGACAGCTTCATCGCCGGAAGGCGCACGTGATTTTTTGGTTCCAAGTCGTGTTCATCAGGGAAAATTTTATGCGTTACCGCAAGCGCCACAGCAATATAAACAGTTGTTGATGATGTCAGGTTTTGATCGTTATTTTCAGATTGCTCCATGTTTTAGAGATGAAGATCCAAGGGCCGACCGTCTTCCTGGTGAATTTTATCAATTAGATGTTGAAATGAGTTTTGTTGAGCAAGAAGATGTTTTAGCAACTATGGAACCTATTATGCGTTCTATTTTTGAAGAATTTGCAGATGGAAAGACTGTGACACAAAGCTTTCCTCGCATTTCCTATGATGAAGCAATGCGAAAATATGGTTCTGATAAGCCTGATCTGCGTAATCCGATCATTATGGAAGATGTTTCTCAGCATTTTTATAATTCTGGTTTCAAAGTCTTTGCTCAAATTTTAGCGAATGATGAGAATGCACAAGTGTGGGCTATTCCAGCTAAAACGGGTGGAAGTCGTGCTTTTTGTGATCGTATGAATGTATGGGCACAAGGCGAGGGGCAACCAGGGCTCGGCTATATTTTCTGGCGTGAAGAAGAAGGAAAATTTGAAGGAGCAGGGCCTATCGCCAAAAATATTGGTGAACAGAGGACTGAAGCAATCCGTATACAGCTTGGTCTTGAAAGTGGGGATGCCTGTTTTTTTGTAGCTGGCGATCCAAAAAAGTTTTCATCTTTTGCCGGAGCAGCACGCACAAGGGTAGGGGAAGAATTAGATCTTCTTGATAGAGATAGTTTCTCTTTGGCGTGGATTGTTGATTTTCCATTTTTTGAATGGAATGAAGATGAAAAAAAGATTGATTTTGGACATAATCCTTTTTCCATGCCTCAAGGGGGAGAAAATGCCCTTGCCTGCCAAGATCCTCTTACTATTAAAGCTTTTCAATATGATCTTGTTTGCAATGGTTATGAAATTGCATCAGGTGGAATTCGTAATCACTTACCAGAAATGATGCTTAAAGTTTTTGAACTTGTAGGACTTTCTAAGGAAGTTGTGAAAGATCGTTTCGGTGGTCTTTATCGTGCATTCCATTATGGGGCTCCGCCACATGGTGGCATGGCTGCGGGAATTGACCGCATTATTATGCTGTTACAAGGTGTTAAAAATTTGCGTGAAGTTGCTTTATTCCCTATGAACCAACAGGCGCTTGATCTTTTAATGAGCGCTCCGTCTGATGTTTCTCCTACACAATTACGTGATTTAGGAATCCGCATGGCTCCTACTCACAAAAATAGCTCATAAAGTTGATAATGGATTGTTTTCGTCTTTTTCTACGTAGAGTGAAGTTTTGATGCCTTTCAAGAGTCAACGGTGTGTGCGTGTACTATTTGTGAAATTTAGATAGGCAAAACGCTATTGTGTTGATTCTTTACGAGGCATTTTTATTCCTTGTTTCTATACTGGCTTTTCCCCTTGTGATAGGTGAGGAAATAATTATAATTGCTTGATCATGAATAAATTAGAAATAAAAGAATTCTATAATATTCTGGAGCCTCATTTTAGTTGAAAAAAATTAATTATCTTTATATGTCAATATATTATTTATTTTTTATTGAAGTTTTTACAACGTTGTAGCAGAGAATTGTGTCTCTTCGTTTTTATGAGAATAATGTGATTTTCCATTCTATGAGCTTACTCTGAAAAGTTTAAATTTCATAAGTTTTGAATATTTTTTAGTTTTTCATAGAAAAACTGAATGGGGTTGTTATACAATTTATCTTTATAATAAAAGATGATGTTTGAAAGGTGTTTTTGTCATTCCAGAAAGGATAAAATAACTCTTTGTAGGCAGTTAAATTATCGTCGGATTTGACAAAGCTTTCAATAAATTACTTAGGTCAAGGGGGACGGACATGTATAAATTTTTCAAATTGATATAATTTTCTGTTCATGTTCTAATTGCAGCGTTTGTTTTTATGTAATTGA
>NZ_JBHIOZ010000013.1:32574-34395 GCF_042195805.1 Bartonella sp. AP57NXGY
GGACATGTATAAATTTTTCAAATTGATATAATTTTCTGTTCATGTTCTAATTGCAGCGTTTGTTTTTATGTAATTGACTTTTAATAAAAAAGTCGACTCATAGAAGATTTCACTAAATAAATCCTATAAGATAATTTCTTATTATTGTGGGAATTGTTGTTTTAATACTATGTCTGATAAAATGAATTTACCTTTTGATAAAGAACATATTGAACCAATAGAATTACGTTCTGCTTTACAGGAACGTTATTTGGCTTATGCACTTTCTACGATTACACACCGTGCATTGCCTGATGTACGTGATGGATTGAAACCGGTCCACCGGCGGATTGTTCATGCGATGCGTCTTCTCAAACTAAATCCTGGACAGTCTTATGCGAAATGTGCGCGGATTGTTGGTGATGTCATGGGAAAATTTCATCCTCATGGGGATGCGTCTATTTATGATGCCTTGGTGCGCTTGGCTCAAAGTTTTGCTGTTCGTTATCCGTTGGTTGATGGGCAAGGCAATTTTGGTAATATTGATGGTGATAATGCTGCTGCTATGCGTTATACAGAAGCACGCATGACTGAAGTGGCTGCATTGTTGCTTGAAGGAATTAATGAAAATGCTATTGATTTTCGTTTGACTTATAATGAGGAAGATGAAGAGCCTGTTGTTTTACCAGGAGCTTTCCCTAATCTTTTAGCAAATGGTTCTTCTGGTATTGCTGTTGGTATGGCAACATCTATTCCACCCCATAATGTTGCGGAGCTCTGTGATGCAGCACTCCATTTGATTGCGCATCCCGATGTAAATGATGAGGAATTAAATCAATTTGTTCTTGGTCCTGATTTTCCGACGGGGGGAATTTTAGTTGAACCTAAAAAAAGTATTGAGGAATCCTATCGTGTTGGGCGTGGATTCTTTCGCTTGCGTTCACGTTGGCATCAGGAATCTGGTAGCCGTGGTTCTTATGTGATTGTTGTAACTGAAATTCCCTATCAGATTCAAAAGTCACGTCTTATTGAAAAAACAGCAGAGTTATTGCTTGCACGCCGATTGCCAATGCTTGAGGATATCCAAGATGAATCAGCAGAAGATATCAGAATCGTGCTGGTTCCTAAAAATCGGTCGGTTGATCCGGAGCTCCTTATGGAGTCTCTTTTTAAATTGACTGACTTTGAAGTAAGATTTCCCCTTAATCTGAATGTTTTGTCTTTGGGAAAAATACCCAATGTCCTTTCTTTGCGAGAAAGTTTGCAGCAATGGCTTGAACATCGTCAAGAAGTGCTTATTCGTCGCTCTCATTATCGGCTTGATCAAATTGATAGCCGATTGGAAATTCTTCATGGATATCTTATTGCCTATTTAAATCTCGATGAGGTCATTCAGATTATTCGTGAAGAGGATGAACCGAAAAAGAAGCTGATTAATCGGTTTGAATTAACAGAAAATCAAGCTGAAGCTATTCTTAATATGCGCTTGCGTTCTTTGCGTAAGCTTGAGGAATTTGAAATTCGTAAAGAATTTGAAAGTTTGAAAGCTGAAAAAGAAAAGCTACAGAATTTGTTAGCTTCTCCTATAAAACAGTGGAAAATAATTTCAGAAGAAATCAAAAAAGTTCGAAACACTTTTGGGCCTGAAACACTCTTGGGGAAAAGACGTACGACGTTTGAAGAGGCACCAAGACATGATCTTGATGATATTCAACAAGCAATGATCGAAAAAGAACCGATTACTATTGTTATTTCTGAAAAGGGGTGGATGCGTGCTTTGAAGGGACACTTGAACGATTATAAAGCACTTTCTTTTAAAGAAGGAGACAGTTTAAAGTTAGC
>NZ_JBHIOZ010000014.1:0-24091 GCF_042195805.1 Bartonella sp. AP57NXGY
GAACATCCCCCTCATGAAGAATAGAATGCCCCAAACAAAATATAATGATATTGCATATTACGCACTTTTTAAGAAATATTGCTCAAAATATACTCCTTTCATTTTACGACAGCGCACGTCAATGATACAATAGCAAGCCATTATAGATCATCAGCTTTAAGCTTTTGAAGATACAAGTGGAATCCATCATACATTTTGTTGGCTCCCACGTTTTGACAGCCTCACTCTTAGAATGTTCATTAAATGACATTTGGCTTCCTTTCTTCAAGTGCTTTGCCCCATACGCTCCCACTTATGACGTGCAAGGAAGTGTTTTTATACGAAAAGATATATGATGAGAGGATCTTATGGTATTCTGAGTTATTATTTTAATATGAAAAAAATCTCAATCAAAGCCATAAACTATCTACTTTTCCCTGATAATCCGTTTTTAACTTTATTCTGGTTTATAAAAGCTTCAATATCATAGTTTATCACTTCATAATATCTATTTTCACTCTTAAAAACACACCAAAATCGTTTAAAATATATTTTTATGATTGACAATATAGATATTTAAGCCAACCATATTCGTATTAACAAAAATACTTCAAGTGGGAGGAGGCATGCAAATATTAGAATAGATATTGTATCAGTTTTTCAAAATAACTTTTCTTGAGCTGTATTGGGTTTTCTTTGCTACAAAGCAATACTATCCCTATTCATCTGAATGCTCGTGATTGATAATTTGAATACATCTCCATTAACATCGTAACTCCATTAACATCGCAACCTATTTTTGAACTCCGTGTCTATAAGGAAAAAGTTTGTGCAGAAAAATACTCCATCAATCAGTTGTAGCCCCTTTCCCGCTTCACGCAAAATTTATCAACAGAGCCTTCTCTTTTCTGATGTGCGCGTACCATTGCGTGAAATTTCACTGGCTGATGGCAGTGGTGAAAAACCTTTAAACGTCTACGATACTTCTGGCCCCTACACAGATAAAGATATGATCATTGATATTACAAAAGGCCTGCCAGCAATTAGCTTGCCTTGGCTCTCTAAGCGGGATGATACTGAAACTTATCCTGCACGATTAGTTAAACCTGAAGATAATGGATTGACTTCTGATAAAAACCTTACTCCAGCCTTTAAGCAAAAACGTTCTATTTTACGAGCAAAAAATGGCAAAGCAATTACACAAATGGCTTACGCACGCGCAGGCATTATTACCGAAGAAATGGAATATGTGGCTATACGAGAAAATGAAGGATTAGTAGTAAAAGAACGGCAGAATGTACCATCAAATGAAACATTTGCTGGATCAATACCAGAAATTTATACTGCGGAATTTGTGCGCAATGAAATTGCTTGTGGACGCGCCATTATTCCACAAAACATTAATCATCCAGAGTGCGAACCCATGATTATTGGGCGTAATTTTCGTGTTAAAATTAATGCTAATATTGGCAATTCAGCAGTAACTTCATCTATGGAAGAAGAAGTTGATAAAATGGTTTGGGCCATTCGCTGGGGAGCAGATACAGTTATGGATCTTTCTACAGGTCGAAATATTCACAATATTCGTGAATGGATTATTCGAAATTCTCCTGTGCCCATCGGGACTGTTCCTCTGTATCAAGCACTCGAAAAAGTACAGGGTATTGCCGAAAACTTAACATGGGATATTTTCCGTGATACCCTTATTGAGCAAGCAGAGCAAGGTGTTGATTATTTTACCATTCACGCAGGATTAAGATTACCATTTATTCCTATGACCATTGATCGTGTAACAGGTATTGTTTCACGAGGCGGTTCTATTATGGCAAAATGGTGTCTCCATCATCACAAAGAAAGCTTTCTCTATGAACATTTTGATGAAATTTGTGATATTGCACGCACGTATGACATCTCTCTTTCATTGGGGGATGGATTACGCCCTGGCTCTATTGCCGATGCCAATGATGAAGCCCAATTTGCAGAGCTTAAAACCTTGGGAGAATTGACAAAAATTGCTTGGAAAAAGGATGTACAGGTTATGATTGAAGGACCAGGACATGTCCCAATGCACAAAATTAAAGAAAATATGGAGCAACAATTAGATCTTTGTCATGAGGCGCCTTTTTATACTTTGGGACCTCTTACAACGGATATTGCTCCTGGTTATGACCATATTACATCAGCAATTGGTGCCGCTATGATTGGATGGTTTGGAACTGCTATGTTGTGTTATGTAACACCTAAAGAACACCTAGGACTCCCCGATAGGAATGACGTAAAAACTGGTGTGATCACTTATAAAATTGCTGCTCATGCCGCTGACCTTGCTAAAGGTTTACCTAGAGCACAATTGCGCGATAATGCTCTTTCGCGTGCACGATTTGATTTTAGATGGCATGATCAATTTAACCTTTCTCTTGATCCAGAAACAGCCTGTGCCTTTCACGATGAGACAATGCCTAAAGAAGCCCATAAATTAGTGCATTTTTGTTCCATGTGTGGACCAAAATTCTGTTCTATGCGTATTTCCCATGATATTCGTGAGGCAGCTGCAATAAGAAAAACAAAAGGGGAAGGTATGATCGCCATGGCCGAAAAATATCAGAAAAATGGTGACCTTTATATGGAAATTGTTCCTCCTCAAAAAAAGAAAGTAAATAGTTGAAGAACATTCTTATCAAAGGTGCAGGTGTAGGCGGCTTAACAGTTGCCTTTATGTTACAGCAAAAAGGTGCTTCTGTTACTGTATCGGCCCCCCCTCATTCACCTATAGGAAGTGCTAGTTGGTATGCAGGAGGAATGCTTGCACCTTACTGTGAAAGGGAAAGTGCAGAACAAATTGTTGAAGATCTTGGTGTACAAGCTATACAATGGTGGCGTAAAACGCTCCCAAACCTTGTCATACAAAAAGGCACTTTAGTGGTTGCACCTACACGAGATAGAGGAGAGCTTGAACGATTTTCTGTGCGTACGCATAATCACAAAACCGTAGATAATACAGAAATAGCTCATCTTGAACCAGATCTTGCGGAACGTTTTAACTGTGCACTCTTTTATGAAAATGAAGCCCATATTGATCCTCGCAAAGCACTTATGACTTTAAAAGAAAAGCTTCTCAACAATGGAGCCTGTTTTGTTGATGTAGAAATAGCTGAAAAAAATTTTGATATTGTTATTGATGCGACAGGAATAGCACGTTTAGGAAAAGATAAAAATATACGGGGCGTACGCGGCGAAATGCTTCTCGTGCGCTGCACCGATATTAAAATTTCGCGTCCAATTCGTCTTCTTCACCCACGGTTTCCTCTCTACATTGTACCTCGACAAGATAATATTTTTATGATTGGTGCAACGATGATTGAAAGTGACTTTGATGGTGCAATCTCTGTAAGATCAATGATGGAACTGCTCAACGCGGCTTATACTTTACATCCTGCTTTTGCTGAAGCAGAAATTATTGAATCTGGCGTTGGTGTTCGTCCATGTTATCCTAATAACTTCCCTTCTGTGCATAAAGATGGTAACTTTATTTCTATTAATGGATTTTATAGACATGGTTTTCTGTTGTCTCCAGAAATGGCAAAACGAGCAATGGAATTGGCATTGGAATAAAACATGCAAATATTTGTTAATGGTGAAACAGTCCAAACAGAAGTTATGACTCTCGGTCTCTTGCTTGAAGAATTGGGGTATGAAGGAAATTGGCTTGCAACTGCTGTTAACGCTGAAGTTGTTCCCATAGATGCACGAAGCCAATTTGTCTTGCATGAAGGAGATAAAATTGAAATTTTAAGCCCAATGCAAGGAGGCTAAAATTATGCTGAATCTTTATGGACGACAATTCTCTTCCCGTCTTCTATTAGGTACAGCGCAATATCCTTCACCAGCAATCCTTCGTGATGCTATTCATAAATCGAATACGGAAATTGTAACTGTTTCCTTGCGCCGTGAAACTGCAGGTGGAAAACAAGGTGGACAATTTTGGAAATTTCTTCAAGAACTTGGGGTAACAGTGCTTCCTAATACTGCTGGTTGTTATACTGTTAAAGAGGCCGTAACCACAGCCCAATTAGCAAGAGATCTTTTTAAAACGGCTTGGATTAAACTCGAAATTATCGGTAATTCAGATACCTTACAGCCAAATATTTTTTCCTTAATCGAAGCTGCTCAAATTTTAAACAATGAAGGTTTCAAAATTTTTGCCTATACAACGGATGATCTCATTGTTGCTGAAAAACTTTTTGACATTGGTTGCCGTGTTATTATGCCTTGGTGTGCTCCTATTGGTTCTGCCAAAGGACCTCATAATATTGATGGATTGCGTTCTATCCGTGCTTACCTTCCTGATGCTACTCTTGTTATTGATGCCGGCATTGGACGCCCATCACATGCCGCCATTGCGATGGAACTCGGTTATGATGCAGTACTGCTTAATACCGCAGTTGCTAAAGCAGGTGATCCTGTCTTAATGGCTGAAGCATTTTCTAAAGCTGTTCAAGCAGGACGTATGGGATATAAAGCTGGCATGATCGAAGCACGCAGTGTAGCAGTCCCTTCAACGCCAATCATTGGAAAAGCAGTATTTTCATGAAACTGGATCCATTTTACCTCATCGTTGATAACGCTGATTGGATTGAACGTTTGCTTCCTCTTGGTATCAAGCTCGTACAATTGCGTATGAAACATGAAAATCAACAAATAATCCGTCAACATATTAAGCGTGCAAAAAACATATGCAATAAATTGGGAGCACAATTAATTATTAATGATCATTGGGAAATAGCAATTGATGAAAAGTGTAATTTTATTCATCTGGGACAAGAAGACCTAAGCAATGCTGATCTTCACGCAATTCGTAAAAGTGGTATAAAAGTTGGTCTTAGTACACATGATGAACATGAATTGGATATCGCACTCTCTGCTAATCCTGAGTATATTGCACTTGGTCCTATTTATCCGACAATCTTAAAAAAAATGAAATGGATGCCGCAAGGACTAGAAAAAATCAAACAATGGAGAAAGCGGATTGGTGCTTTACCTTTGGTGGGTATTGGTGGTTTAACACCAGAACGCGCAGTGGGTGTTTTAAAAGCAGGAGCAAATAGTGCTGCTGTTGTGACTGATATTATCCTCCATAAAAAACCAGAAGAGCGTGTACAGCAGTGGATAAAAGTGACACAAACATGGCGTTGATACCTTCTATTCTTATTGTTGCGGGCACTGATCCAACAGGAGGTGCTGGTATTGTTCGTGATATAGAAACCTCTGCACATTTTCAAATAAAAGCAAATTTAGCAATTACTTGTGTTAACGTACAAGATGATAATCGCGTTGTCGAAATCATTCCAATGCGTGGGGACCTCGTCGCTGCGCAAATGCGTGCTGCCCTAGAAGCAAATCCAATAAGCGCAATAAAAATCGGTATGACGGGGACAAAAGCAATTATAGCAGCAATCTGTAACGTACTCAAAGACTATCCCCATGTTCCAGTTATTTTGGACCCTGTACTTGTCGCTTCATCAGGAGGAAAACTAATAACGGAAACAATCATCGACACGATGATCGATAAACTGCTTCCTCATGTTGATCTTTTAACACCGAATAGAGAAGAACTCGCTCTTCTTAGCCACAGTCCATTGGCATCTCATGATAAGCAAGCAATACAACAAGCAAAAAAACTTTTGTCATTGGGAGCTCGCTCTATTTTAGTAAAAGGGGGACATGCAGAGGGGCCTCTTGCAATTGATAGCTTCATTGACAAAACTGAAGTCATAAATATCTCTACTCCACGTTTAAAAGGAACAATGCGAGGAACAGGTTGCATTCTCTCAAGCGCTATTGCAGCGCATTTAGCATTAAATGAACCTCTCATTTCAGCTGTAAAAAAAGCAAAAGCATATATCCACACATTGCTTTTAACCCATTGTAAAAATAGTTTATAACGTCTTAGTATTTTCTCATATAAAAGTAATATTTATATATTTCAATTAATATATTTAATTTTTTTAATAAAAGTTATTAAAAAAATTAAATAATATAAAATTTATAATTAATCCTATAAATAAAATACTACAAAATTCACTTTCATTAAGTATTAAATATAGAATATAATGATAAAAAATATTATCACACCACTTGCATTCAGTAAAAAATTCTTTTAGTATGAGTGAGTTTAGTCTGTTTAAAAAGTTGAAATAACGCAATTTAAACAAATTATACATTTAAAGATGCATATAATCGCGAACATTCGCATTTTACGATTTGCCTTTTTTGTGAAAAGAGAGAATCCTATCAGCGTTCTTATACATTAATGGCTAGCGAATACATTTAATAAAACTTGAAGGATAATTTTGTTTGATCTATAATCGCTAGATCATTAGAAAAAATAAAATGTTAAATCAAACACCATGCTCAATTTCCTATGAAGAACTCTTAAACTTTTATAAAGAAAGTGGTGCGGATGCCGTTCTGACAGATTTTCCTATTGATCGTTTTAAGCAGTCTGCTTGTTCAGAGAGAAAATTAATATCTGTCGTGAACATTTCTCATAATCAACAAGCATCTCCCAAAACATCTCCAACCGTAAAATTAGATCATCATCAGCTGCATAACTCTAGGACTATACAAAATGAATCCACAGCTATAGAGAGTGCAAAAAATGCAAAGACACTTGATGAATTAAAATCTGCTCTCCTTGCATTTAATGGCTGTTCATTAAAATTGACAGCAAAAAATACCTGTTTTTCAGATGGAACAGCAGGAAGCCCCCTGATGCTTATAGGCGAAGCACCAGGACGAGACGAGGATATACAAGGAATTCCTTTTGTGGGAAAAGCCGGGATGTTGCTTAATAAAATCCTCGCATCAATTGGCTTAACAAGAAATAATGTTTACATTGCCAACACTATTCCTTGGCGTCCGCCAGGAAATCGTACACCAACACCAAGAGAAGTTGCCTTGTGCCGCCCTTTTATTGAACGGCACATTTATTTAGCGCGTCCTCGTGTTCTTATAGCACTAGGAGGCGTTGCTGCACAGTTTCTTACTGGATCTCAAAATGGGATTATCCGAACAAGAGGGAAATGGCATATCTATGAAAGCGAGGATAATATAAAAATACCTGTTATGCCAACTTTCCACCCAGCTTACCTTCTTAGAACCCCTAGTCAAAAGAAGCTTACATGGATAGACTTCTTAGAAGTAAAAAATCGCCTCGACAGCCTTTTGTAATTCTTTAATCCTATATTGCTTCTAAAATTAACACACCCTTCTTTAACTCTTAAAATACAAATGGGAAAAAACTATGAAACAGCCAATAACATCTATTTATCGTTTGGAAGACTACCAACCAACCCCTTACGTTATCCCTAAAACACAACTTTCTTTCCAATTAGCACCGACAAAAACCTATGTTACAGCCATATTGTCTATTGAATCCCGTCACGATACAAAAGAATTAACACCTCTTGTTCTTTCTGGTGATGATCTTACTTTAATTTCCGTTTCTATTAATGATGAGATATTAGCCCCAAACACTTATAAAGTGACGCCTTCACGTTTAGAAATTACAACGCCACCAACGGTTCCTTTTACATTGAAATTGGTTACGGAACTGAATCCTGAAAGCAACCGCCAACTTATGGGGCTTTATCTTTCAAATGGTGTTTATTGCTCACAATGCGAATCGGAAGGTTTTCGTCGTATTACTTATTTTTACGACCGCCCAGATGTTCTTTCTACCTATAGAGTGAAAATTGAAGCAGATACCCAAACAATCCCAATCTTGCTTTCAAATGGTAATCTGGTGGAAACAGGAACTTTAGAAAATAATCGCCATTTTGCCATTTGGGAAGATCCTTATCCCAAACCATCTTATCTCTTTGCTTTAGTAGGTGGAGATCTTGATAAGTTAGAAGACCATTTTACAACTGTATCTGGACGACGTATCGAGCTTGGTATCTATGTAGAAAAAGGAAAAACCGAACGCGCAACCTATGCAATGGATGCTCTTAAACGTTCCATGCGTTGGGATGAACAATGTTTTGGGCGCGAATATGATCTTGATGTTTTCAATATTGTTGCTGTTTCCGACTTTAATATGGGAGCAATGGAAAACAAAGGCCTTAACGTTTTTAATGATAAATATGTTCTTGTCGATCCTGAAACAGCAACCGATCAGGATTATAGAAATGTTGAACGTGTCATTGCACATGAATATTTCCATAATTGGAGCGGTAATCGTGTTACCTGTCGCGATTGGTTTCAACTCTGTTTAAAAGAAGGATTCACTGTTTATCGTGATCAGGAATTTTCATCAGATCAAAATGTACGCAGCCTACAGCGAATTGAAAATGTAAAAGCATTAAAAGCAACGCAATTTGCAGAAGATGCAGGACCTCTTGCGCATCCTGTGCGTCCTCGTCAATATAGCCAAATTAATAATTTTTACACAACAACTGTTTATGAAAAAGGTGCTGAAGTTGTTCGCATGATACGGACTATTTTAGGTCCTACTCTTTTTCGTAAAGGCACTGATCTTTATTTTCAACGTCATGATGGACAAGCTTGTACAATTGAAGATTTTATTACCTGTTTTGCTGAAGTGTCTGGTCAAGACTTCTCCCAATTCATGCTATGGTATGAACAGGCAGGAACACCCAATGTAGAAATCGATAGTCATTATAGCGATGGTGTTTTAACAATTCATGCAAAGCAACATATTCCCGTTACCCCACAACAAAAAACAAAAAAGCCCATGTTTATCCCTATCGCTTTTGGACTCCTAGGACCTAATGGAGAAAACCTCACCTATGAAGCAGATACAGATATTCAATCAGATGTTATGCTTTTATCCAAGGAAAGCCAAACCTTTACATTAAAGGGACTGCGTGAAAAACCCGTTTTATCACTGCTGCGAGACTTTTCAGCACCAATCATTCTACACACTCCATTCAATGAAAGAGAACTTATTTTTCTTGCACAACATGATGACAATCACATCAATCGCTGGCAATCTCTTAATCATTTAATGACGCAAGCTTTGATTCAAAGCATTCAAGATAAAACACAAGAAAAAGCAACACTTCCTTCTGCTTTGCTAAAGCTGATTGAAACGATTATAACAGATGAAACCTTAGAGCCTGAATTTCGTGCCTTCTGTTTAAATTTACCTAGTGAAGTTGAGCTTGCTCATACAATCGGTAAAAATATTGACCCAGATCGTATTCATTATGTCCGCAATCAGTTTTTAGTTTCACTTGCACAAACTCATCAAGAGCTCTTAACAAAATTCTATGGACAAATGCAAACCCAAGAGCCCTATTCACCAAACACTGCACAAGCTGGAAAGCGAGCATTAAAGAATATCATACTGGATTACCTTTCCATTGCTGAAGCCAATCCAAATCGAGCTGCTATACAGTATGCAACAGCTGATAATATGACTGACCGTATGGCGAGTATCGCTGTTCTCGTGAAGCGTTTTAATGAAAATGAGCAGGCACAAAATGCCTTAAATGATTTTGAAAACCGCTATCGGCATGACCCTTTGGTCATGGATAAATGGTTTTCTATTCAAGCAATGGTTGCTGACACATCAACACTCGAGAATGTTCAAAAGCTCATGCAACATCCGCTGTTTTCACAAGATAATCCTAATCGTGTACGTTCTCTAATCGGTGTTTTTGCCTCTAACAATCTCACGGGCTTTAACAGGATGGATGGAGCATCTTATCATTTTCTTTGCCAAGTCATTTTGGAAATTGACAAAAAAAATCCACAGCTTGCTTCACGATTATTAACAATGATGCGCTCTTGGCGACAATTAGAACCTATTCGACAACAAAAACTTGAAACTGAATTAAAAATGATTGCTGCTGCGCCAAAATTATCAAGCGATGTTGCTGATATCATCAACCGTCTGCTTACTTGAAACAAAAAATTATTTTAAATCAATATGCTATAATATTTTTTAAAATAAATTCTATAAACTATTCGATCATCATTAAACCTATAAACAGGCAATCTAAGCCTGTTTATAGGTCACGTTTAAAGTACTTTTTTCTTTTCATATTCCAAAATCATAAAAGTAAAATTATTTTTTTAAAAAAAAGACTGGACAGAAGACTCCTGTTTTGATTCATTGCACTCGATGGGGTTACTATGAATATCGAAGCAGTTTTTAAATCACATTATTCCAGAATTAAAGGAACGCGAAATGGCTAAATTGGACGCATATAATGCGCCAAGGGAGATGTATGCTGATTCAAAATCAAGCGCTCAAAGTCGCAAGGAGCGGACAGAGCGTACCAATCTGTTTTCTGGTTCTGCCTATAAAAAACTTCTTTTTATTGAACCTTGGCTGCGACGTTCACTCCCATTTGTAATTCTTGCATTTCTTGTTATACTAGCAGCAATCCGTTTCCTATCAATCTATGATTGGCGCAACACAATTGATAAAAACACGCATTCTACCATCGCTCTCTTAGCTTCTCATATTACCAATACAATCGACCGTGACTTACTTGCCGCCACTCGACAAGGAAAAGCTGCTGCTCTTTCTCATAATCATTTACAAAATATCCTGACTAATTTTCGTAACAAAGGTTTTATAAAAACCAGCGCTGTTATTGCTATTGTCGATCAAAAAGGCAATGTCCTAGCTTCATCAAGTTCCGAGATTGTCTTAGGAAAACCCTTACAGAATTTTACCTCTGAAAGCATTACTTTACAAGCTCTAGGAAAACATGCTGGAATCATGAAAATTACAATAGGAAAAGATATTCCTGCTCTCGCTTCCTTTCAGCAAACAGAAAATGGACAATATGGGGTATTCATCAGTGAAAAAATGCAACATATTTACATGGAATGGCGGAAAGCTCTCTCGTTAAATATAACCATGTTCATTGGAACTAGTGGCGTTATCCTTGCTCTTCTTTATGCTTATTACAACCAAATTGTACGAGCACGCAAAACAGATCTTGTTTCAGAAAAAATTCAAAACCGTATTGATATGGCAATGATGCGTGGACGCTGTGGACTATGGGATTGGAATATGGCAAGTGGACGCGTCTACTGGTCACGAGCAATGTACGAAATGCTCGGCTATGTCCCTCAAGATGCATTGCTCTCAATTTCCCAAATTAGCGCCATTATCAATCCAAATGATGCGAATTTTTTTGACCTTGCTCAGGAATTAATGAGCGGTAAAAAAAAGCATATCGATATTAACGTTCCTATGCGTCATGCTGATGGTCATTATGTATGGATGCGCATTCGTGCCGAAGTTACTGAAGAAGAAGAACCCCATTTGGTTGGTATTTCCTTCGATATTAGTGAACAGCAACAATTGGCTGAACAAACAGCGCAAGCCGACCTTCGTATCCGTGATGCGATTGAAAACATTTCAGAATCTTTCGTCTTGTGGGATGCTGAAGGACGTTTAGTCATGTCCAACAGCAAATTTTGCGAATATGCCGCTATTCCTAAACAAATTCTCCAATCAGGTATCCAACGTGCAACCGTCGAAGCCATGGCACGCCCTGCACTCAGTGAATATCCCCTTAAAGATGATGGTACTGGTAACTTAACCAGTATTCGCCAAACGGCAGATGGTTGTTGGCTCAAAATTAACGAACGACGAACCCAAGATGGAGGATTGGTTTGTATTGGTACTGACATTTCTGAGCTTAAACAACAACAGGAAAAATTTGAAGACAGTGAAAGGCGTCTTTTCTCTTTCATTCAAGAACTCAAGCGCGCGCGAGGGAGTGCTCAACAACGCGCAACAGAAGTTGAAAAACTTAATAAAAGTCTGAAAGCAGAAAAAGAACGCGCCGAAAGTGCTAATAAGGCTAAATCAGAATTTTTAGCCAATATGTCTCATGAATTGCGCACGCCTCTGAATGCTATTCTTGGTTTTTCAGATATCATGTTGCAATCGACTTTTGGTCCTCTTGGTTCACAACGCTATAAGGAATATATGCATGATATTTACAATTCAGGAACCCATCTTCTAACCCTTATCAATGACATCCTTGATATGTCAAAAATCGAAGCAGGAAGATTTACGCTTGATTGTAAAAATACCGATCTTGAGCCCATCATTAGTGAAGCAGTACGAACACTAACACCTCAAGCTCAAGAAAAAAATATTGTTGTTGCAACAAACATTACCCCAGAACTTCATGCTGAAGTTGATGGTCGTGCAATGAAACAGATTTTCCTTAATCTCATCTCTAATGCCGTTAAATTTACGCCTTCTGGCGGAAATATTGATGTCTGCGCTTTCAAGAAAAAAAATAACCTTATTTTTAAAATTACAGATACAGGCGTTGGTATTCCCCAATCAGCAATTAAAAAACTTGGGCAACCTTTTGAACAAGTCGAAAATCAGCTCACTAAATCTCATACGGGCTCAGGTCTTGGATTAGCCATTTCACGCTCCTTGCTAGAACTCCACAAAGGAAAACTTGAAATTACTTCAAAAGAAATGAAAGGAACAACTGTAACGATTATAATGCCCATCACACAAAGTTAAATTTTTCCATTTTGTTCCCGTTGTAGTAAAATCTGTTTCCGTTTTTCCCCCCAACGATACCCTGAAATAAAACCATTTTTACGCACAACACGATGACACGGAATGATAATAGCCAATTCGTTACGTGCACAGGCATGAGCAACGGCACGAAAAGCTTTCGGCATACCAATACGGCATGCTAAGATCTCATATGAAATTGTTTCACCACATGGTATATCACATAATACTGCCCATACTTGTCGTTGAAAAACTGTACCATTTATATCTAAGGGAAAATTATATTTTTTTACCAGCTTAGGTGTTTCTATCATGGCTATAATATGGGCAACTTCTCTCTTAAATGTATTGTCACCTACAACTTGTTGTACATCACCAAAGCGTATCGTAAACTCCTGTAATAATTGCTCTATAGTGTCTCCTAACGCTATATGACAAATCCCTTTTTGAGACCTAGCCACCAAAAGCTTTCCTATTGATACATCTTTCAGACAGAATACTCTCGTTTGGGAAATATTCAGCATTTTAGCCTTCTTTATATTTTAAAAAGTTTTGAACATCATCCATAAAGTAAAGGGAGAGTATTCACTATCTTTTAAAAACAAACAAAATCATTCTGAAATTATCTCCTTAGCCATTGTATTAAAATACACTCTCACCTTTTTATGAAATGGAAAGATACATAGATTGACTTTCTTCCTACCCTAAGACGGAAACTTCGACCAGAGCTGATCTATCAACAATCTTGCTTTTTATATAACAGATTCCAACTGAACCCATTTGATATGGTTTATTTCATAAGCTCTCTACAGACAAATCCTGCTCTGAATTCTATCATACACTCTAACAAAAACACCTTAATGTGGTAAATTTTCATACCTTAATATCACAACTCTAAACGGCAGTATTTTACGGAACAACACGATAAGCTTCCCATTTTATTTTACGAAATCCCATCGAACCATAAATAATAGCTTATGTTTTACAAGCAACAGAAAAAGCGCGTGCTCTCTTAAGCAAAAAACGTCATAAAACACAAAGAAAGTATGCCGGCAATGGATTGGAAAGATGTTCCGGCTTTTTATGCTCCACAGTATGCTTGAATATTCTAATTTGTTGGAGCACTGTTATTATTTTTTATCAAAGGTCATACTTTTGATAAACTGACGAGATGACTCAACTCAAAAAAGAAATTTATCTTCAATTTTATGAAAAAAAGCATGGAAAAGGTATTTTAATGCTTACTTTCTTTTTCACTTAACTTATAAAATGACGGTAGCCTCAGAACTAAAATATTTTGCCCGCAACAATCGCACACAGATATTTGTCATAGGAAAAAGTCATGCCCAAACGCACAGATATAAAATCTATTCTTATCATCGGAGCAGGACCTATTATCATTGGTCAGGCATGTGAATTTGATTATTCAGGCACTCAAGCCTGTAAAGCATTAAAAGAAGAAGGTTACCGAATTATTTTGGTAAATTCTAATCCTGCCACGATTATGACAGATCCAGATCTAGCTGATGCAACTTATATAGAGCCCATTACTCCTGAAATAGTTGCCAAAATTATTGCTCACGAGCGTCCCGATGCCCTTTTACCCACTATGGGAGGACAAACAGCCCTCAATACTGCTTTATCATTAAAGCGTATGGGTATTTTAGACCGCTATCATGTTGAAATGATAGGAGCCAATGCTGATGCTATTGATAAAGCTGAAGATCGTGCTTTATTCCGCCAAGCGATGGCAAAAATCGGTTTGGAAACGCCACGCTCTATGTTAGCCAATGCAACAGAACTGAAAGAAGAAAATCGCCAACAACACGCAAAAACGTGTGCTGAACTTAAAGCAAAGCTTTCTGGTGCTGCGCTTGACAAAGCACTCGAAGAACTTGAGCGCAACTGGCGACATACCGAAGCTGATCGCAAACAACATTATATCGCTCATGCAACAGCAAAAGCAGTTCAAGCTCTTGATGTTGTTGGGCTTCCAGCTATTATTCGTCCTTCATTCACCCTTGGTGGAACTGGTGGTGGAATCGCTTATAACCGCTCTGAATTCTATGAAATTATTGAACGTGGGCTTGAAGCTTCACCAACAACAGAAGTATTAATTGAAGAAAGTGTTTTAGGGTGGAAAGAATATGAGATGGAAGTTGTTCGTGATAAGAACGACAATTGTATCATCGTTTGTTCTATTGAAAACATTGATCCGATGGGGATTCATACCGGTGATTCGATCACTGTAGCACCTGCTCTCACCTTAACCGATAAAGAATATCAATGTATGCGCAATGCCTCGATTGCTGTTTTGCGTGAAATTGGTGTTGAAACGGGGGGATCCAATGTACAGTTTGCTGTCAATCCTGAAAATGGGCGCCTCATTGTTATTGAAATGAATCCGCGTGTTTCTCGCTCTTCAGCGCTTGCCTCAAAAGCAACGGGGTTTCCCATTGCTAAAGTAGCGGCTAAACTGGCTGTTGGTTATACTCTTGATGAATTAAAAAATGATATCACGGGTGGTGCAACACCAGCATCATTTGAACCTTCTATTGACTATATTGTGACAAAAATTCCTCGTTTTGCGTTTGAAAAATTTCCCGGTTCATCACCTGTCCTCACAACTGCGATGAAATCTGTAGGAGAAGTCATGGCAATTGGACGCACTTTTCAAGAATCGTTACAAAAAGCACTCCGTGGACTTGAAACAGGGCTTACGGGTCTTGATGAAATTGTGATTCCAGAGCATGCTGAAGGTGATGAAAAAAGTTCTATACGCTCCGCCATTGCCATACCAAGCCCTGATCGTCTACGCTATATTGCTCAAGCCATGCGCACAGGCTTACCCTTAAATGAGATTCACCAAATTAGCAAAATTGATCCGTGGTTTTTAGAACAAATAGCCTCCATCATTGAAATGGAGCAGCGTATCCGCATTCATGGATTACCCCAAGACGCAGATAACTTACGTATGTTAAAAGCTATGGGCTTTTCAGATGCGCGATTAGCCTCCCTTACAGGGAAAGAACCCGATTATATCGCAGCTTTACGCAAATCACTGAATGTTAAACACGTCTTCAAACGGATTGATACTTGTGCCGCTGAATTTTCTTCTCCTACAGCCTATATGTATTCAACATATGAAGTTCCCTTTGCAGGTGTAGAGCACTCGGAAGCACACGTTTCTGAACGCAAAAAAATTGCTATTTTAGGCGGTGGACCAAACCGCATTGGGCAAGGTATTGAATTTGATTACTGTTGCTGCCACGCTGCTTTTGCACTGCGTGATGCAGGATTTGAAGCGATTATGATTAACTGTAATCCTGAAACAGTTTCAACCGACTATGATACCTCTGATCGCCTTTACTTTGAATCTTTAACAACAGAAGACGTTATCGCTATTTTAGAAGCAGAACAGGAAAAAGGAGATTTGGTTGGAGTCATCGTCCAATTTGGCGGACAAACACCCTTGAAATTGGCAAGCGCTCTAGAAAAACACAACATCCCCATCCTAGGTACTTCACCTGACGCTATCGACTTAGCAGAAGATAGAGATCGCTTTCAAAAACTGTTATTTAAACTTAATTTAACACAACCTCAAAATGGTATTGCCCACTCCATTGAACAAGCACGCCTCATTGCCCACGAACTAGGCTTCCCCTTGGTTGTACGTCCCTCTTATGTTTTAGGAGGACGTGCTATGCAAATTATTCGTGATGAACGTAGCTTACAAAATTATTTACTTGAGAGTGTCCCTGAATTAATTTCAGAAGATATCAAAGTCCGTTATCCTAACGACACAACAGGACAAATCAATATATTGCTTGGTAAAAATCCGCTTCTCTTTGATACCTATTTAACAGAAGCAATTGAAGTAGATGTTGATTGTCTATGTGATGGCAAAGAAACACTAATCGTTGGTATTATGGAACATATTGAAGAAGCTGGTATCCACTCTGGTGATTCAGCATGTTCTCTACCAGTCCATACGCTCTCAAATAAAATAGTTACTGAATTAGAGCGCCAAACCAAAGCATTAGCACAAGCACTTCATGTTCGCGGCTTAATGAATGTACAATATGCTATAAAAGATGACACCATTTATGTCTTAGAAGTCAATCCCCGTGCTTCACGTACTGTCCCATTTGTTGCAAAAACGATTGGTCGCCCTATTGCTAAAATGGCTGCACGTATTATGGCAGGAGAAACGCTTCATGATGCTCTTGAAGCTTATGGTGGATTACCTTCTTTGCAAAAAAAACAACATATTGCCGTCAAGGAAGCAGTATTTCCTTTTGCTCGTTTTTCAGGTGTTGATACACTTCTTGGTCCAGAAATGCGCTCAACCGGTGAAGTTATGGGACTTGACTATGAATTTTCGCTTGCTTTTGCTAAAGCCCAACTTGGAGCTGGTGTAAAACTCCCTAAAGAGGGAACTTTGTTCGTTTCTGTAAGGGATGAAGATAAAAAACGCATCTTAAATCCTGTAAAACGTTTAACTGAGCTTGGCTTTTCTGTTGTCGCCACAAGTGGAACACAAAAATTTCTCACCGAACACCACGTTGAAGCAAAAAAAATTAACAAAGTTCTAGAGGGACACCCCCATATTGAAGACGCTATTCGTAATCGCCAAATTCAATTGATTTTTAATACAACTAGCACTGCCAGTGCCATCTCAGACTCAAAATCATTACGTTATGCAGCACTCATGCAAAATGTTCCCTATTATACAACAATAGCTGGAGCCGAAGCCGTCGTAGAAGCGATCAAAGCACTCAAAAAAAGGCACCTTGAGGTACGTTCACTACAAAGTTATTTTAGTTGAATTTTTTTCTACTTAGCAAAATGTACACTGTTTTCTTATTTTTTCTTTATATAAAAATTGATTAAGACTTGCTTTTTGTTCTAAAAACTTTTATAGAGGTTTCATCGAATTTTCGGTTACGTGACTTTCTTTCCTGTGCAATCTGCACTTTCGACGAAACTTCTCCCACCTAATTTCGATCTACAACCGTATTGAAGAAATGAAAGCTTCAATGCTCAATATAATTATATATTCTAAGGAGTTTCCTATGTCTACAGGAACAGTTAAGTGGTTTAATACAACAAAAGGTTTCGGATTCATTCAGCCTAGCGATGGTAGTGCAGATGTATTTGTACACATTTCTGCCGTCGAGCGTTCAGGTCTAAACAGTCTTAATGAAGGGCAAAAAATCTCTTATGATGTTCTTCAAGATCGTCGTTCAGGAAAATTTGCCGCTGGTAACCTTGCAGCACTTTAAAGTTTAAATTCTGCAATATTTTATTTAGAAATCTTCGTCTGTAAAGACGAAGATTTTTTTATTTTGTATAAAGCATTATTTTACCTTGTTAAAATAAAAGACTGCTTATCTCCTTTGCACAATTTATCAAACCTCTCTTATACTTCCTCAAAAACTTTCATAAAATCTACGAAGAGCTTATCTTGTAAAATATCTCAAAAAAGAAGAATATAAAGCCCGTGTAAGAGTATTTTGGAAGTTTTTTATTGCATACAATATAATCTCTTATAGAATATCCTTAAAGCAATAACCATTTGTTGATATAATATAAGGATTTAAAATTATGGCTTTTATTGCCGACAAACTGTCTCGTATCAAACCTTCTGCAACAATTGCTGCTTCTCAAAAGGCCCGCCATTTAAAAGCATTAGGGCGCAATGTTATTGCTTTAAGTGCTGGAGAGCCAGACTTTGATACCCCAGACAACATCAAAAACGCGGCTATTGAAGCTATTCGAAGGGGAGAAACAAAATACCCTCCCATATCAGGAATTCCAGAATTGCGCCAAGCAATTTCTGCAAAGTTTAAAAGAGAAAATAACCTTCTTTACCAACCAGAACAAATTATTGTTGGTACCGGTGGAAAACAAATTCTCTTTAATGCATTCATGGCAACTTTGAATAAAGGAGATGAGGTCATCATTCCATCCCCTTATTGGGTTAGTTATCCAGAAATGGTCGCACTCAACGATGGTACGCCTGTCTTTTTAGAAACAAAAGCCGAATTTTCTTATAAACTCCAACCACAAGAGCTAGAAGCTGCCATTACCCCCAAAACCAAATGGTTCATCTTTAACTCTCCTTCAAATCCATCAGGTGCCGCTTATACACATAATGAATTGAAAAAACTTACAGATGTTTTAGTAAAATATCCTCATGTTTATATCCTTTCCGATGATATATATGAACATCTCACATATGAGGGTTTTACCTTTGTGACTCCAGCTCAAGTAGAACCAGCGCTTTATGAGCGTACACTCACAATGAATGGTGTTTCTAAAGCCTATGCGATGACGGGATGGAGAATCGGTTATGCAGGCGGACCACAAGAATTAATTAAAGCCATGGATACCATTCAAGGACAGCAAACATCTGGAACAAGTGTCATTTCACAATGGGCTGCGGTTGAAGCACTCAACGGGCCACAAGACTTTATTGCTAAAAATAAAAGTATTTTTCAAGCACGCCGTGATCTCGTTGTCTCCATGCTAAATCAAGCTCCTGGCATTCACTGTCCAACGCCTGAGGGTGCTTTTTATGTTTATCCTTCTTGCACCGGACTTATTGGAAAGAAAACACCCAATGGTCAACGTATTACGAATGATGAAGACTTTGCCATAGCGCTTCTAGAAACAGAAGCTGTTGCTGTCGTCCAAGGATCTGCTTTTGGACTTGGATCAACTTTTCGTATTTCTTATGCAACATCAGAAGAATTACTTGAAAAAGCTTGTATACGTATACAGCGTTTTTGCAACAGTTTAATTTAAAATTTTTAATATCATCTCTTGTGATTGTTTTTTGCCGAATGTTAGTATATCCGAGAAAATATCTGAAACTGTGTCATAGTCTAAATCTATCGATTCAGCAAAAATATCTATGAATAAACACAAAAATAGATGCTGTAGATAAAGATCAAAAAAATTTAGCTATCAAATAAATGAATCGGTCTATTATCATAAGAGATGACAAGCCTATTCTACTTTCTCCATTCAATTTATAACTCTAAAAAAGACCGAGCACTTTTAAACACAATTGCCCTTATAATCAAAGGCCCTTACAATAAAATCTCTTCTATTTCTCAGCTTCTTCTTCGTCCTAAAACGAAGAAGAAGCCACCTCCCATCGTTGTGTAAGCAATCCAGTTTCCTTTAAGTTCTATTTAATAACTACTTGATTTACTTCATAGGCTTTATGAACAAGACCTGCCTTAAATATTCACCTCACATTCTAATAAAAAGCACTTCATGTATAAGGTTTTAAATATTTTATATCACACCCCTAAAAGACAGACTTTTACAGTACAATAGAATATCCCCTCTCAAACTCCTCATTGAATTTTAGTATTCTTAAAAAAATTGTTGGATATCCACCAGTTTCGAAATTTTTTCTTTATCATCTTCCCATATATTGCAATTTCTAGGGACTCTTTCAAAAATTAAAAAAAAGCCGGACATATGTCCGGCAAATTTGGAAAATCCTCAGAGATAAAATCAATCTGATAGATCTTCGTAAGGGAACACTCAAGAAAACGAAACTGGGAGGCAACATAATCAAGAGATAGTATTCTATGTCATTTTATAAGGAAAAGCACAATAAAGACTTAAGCGTATCTGCTATGCAATAAACACATAGCTTTAAATTTGTCTCCATCATGTACCACTCTCTTTAATTGAATAGTAAAAATGTTAACTACACCATCACACGATTGTCCATTTTTCAATATATAATAACCCTCACGGTTGCTAGCATTCATAAAAAACATTTATCCCTCTTTTCAAAAATATTTACCCGTACGAACTCCCTCCACTTTTAATGTGCAACAAATAATTTTAATTGATTCAATATAGGCAAATTTGAAACGAAAGAATATTACGGGAGTCTCAAGTTGCAAAACAGCTAATTATTCCTTATAAATTAAGATATTAATATTAAAAAGACCACTGGCGAGCTTTTAAAAAAATATAATCTCGAAAAGCATTTAACCTTGCCAAATTCTTTAAATTATAAGGATAACAAAAAAAAGTATCAAAAGAAGGAATATCAACCATATCAGGAAAAAGACGCACTAAATGCTCATCATTATTGACGATATAATCAGGAAGCACAGCAATCCCAAGATCACGCATAAGCGCATTCTTTATTGAGATGATATTGTTGATTTGTAAAACTGAAACGCGCAATGATCCATCACTTCTACCAGCCTTTTCCAACCAATTTAAACCAGACAAATAAGGTGGAACAGGTTCACCGAACGAAATAATACGATGCTCATCGAGATCAGACAATTTTTCCGGCTTTCCATAATTTGCAATATACTTTTCCGAAGCATAGACATGCATATGAATTGTAAAGAGTTTTCTTTGTATAAGATCAGGTTGTTTGGGTTGATGTAAGCGAACAGCACAATCCGCATGACACATTGTCAAATCAAGCTCTTCATCGGAAAGCAAAAGCTGAACCTGCATATCAGGATAAAGACTAAGAAATTCTGGCATACGCTCTGCAATCCACCCTGCCCCCATTCCAAAGGTCGAGGTCACACGCAAGTGCCCCGTTGGTTTTGCATAGCTTTCACTTAATTGCAAACGCACACTTTCAAGCTTCATCAAAACATCATGAGCTGTACGATAAAGAGTTTCTCCCTGTTCTGTAAGAATCAAACCACGCGCATGACGTTGAAATAAGGATACCCCAACCTCTTGTTCTAAAGCCGAAACCTGTCGTGAAACGGCTGATTGAGATAAATGAAGTTTTTGAGCAGCATGCGTAAAAGATCCCGCTTCTGCTGCAGCGTGAAAAACCCTTAACTTATCCCAATCCAACGGTGGCGCCACAATTAATTCTACCTCTATATTCTCTATGTTCTCAATGAGTGACTAACGCCTGGGTATATCCAAAAACCGTTCTGCTTCCAACGCTGCCATACATCCTCTTCCCGCAGCTGTTACAGCTTGGCGGAATGTTTCATCTGTCACATCCCCAGCAGCAAAAACACCAGCAATGCTTGTTGCTGTTGAGTCGGGTGCTGTCCATAAATAGCCGCCTCGTTTTTGTTTCAGCTGTCCTTCAAACAGAGAAACAGCAGGATCATGCCCAATGGCAATAAATATGCCCTCTGCATTCACTTTCATCTCGTGACCTGTCTTAACATTTTTCAGACGTGCCCCTGTTACAACAGCGCCCATTGAATCTCGAGCTGGCAGCCCCACAATTTCTTCAACCACATGATCCCAAAGAACACGCACATTATTACAAGCCAGCAACCTATCTTGCAAAATTTTTTCTGCCCGAAACTGTCCCCGCCTGTGAACCACGCTTACACTCTTAGCCAAATGCGATAAATAAAGTGCTTCTTCAACAGCCGTATTTCCTCCTCCCACGACAATAACGTCCTTATCACGATAAAAAAAGCCATCACATGTAGCACAAGCGGAAACACCTCCGCCCATAAAGGTCTGTTCACTTTCTAAACCAAGCCAGCGCGCTTGAGCTCCTGTTGCAATAATCAGTGCATCACAAGAATATTGTGTTCCTGAATCCCCATATAAGACAAAAGGATACTTCAACAAATCAGCCTTTATAATTGTATCATAGACAATTTTTGTCCCCATATTCTCAGCTTGTTTTGCCATTTGTTCCATCAACCATGGTCCTTGAATGGGATCTGCAAAACCTGGATAATTCTCAACATCAGTTGTAATTGTTAATTGTCCACCCTGCTGCAAGCCCGTCACCAAAACCGGCTTAAGCATTGCTCTTGCTGCATAGACCGCCGCTGTATAACCAGCCGGACCTGAGCCAATAATTAGCAGACGAATATGCGATTGTACCATTAAATCCCCTTCACTTTATTATAAATTAATTATTCTATAAATGATAACGGAATGCAGCCTTTTAAAAAAATATTTTTCAAGAGCCCTAATTATGTTATGTATACTTCTTTTCAAATTTTATGAAAAGGTCTGATTACTAATTCATCAAGGCACGCTAATGTTAAGAATTAATCCTTATCCTATAAAGAGAAAAATGTAACTTCTTATGAGCATAAAACCATAATAAAAAGAGATACAAAGATAGGGAACGATCATTTTTCAATTTATTATCAATGTCTGTGCACGTTTTGCCTTAATCATGGGAGGAGCAATGCTTTTGCCAATTTTTGTGGATTTGCACGACAACAATCGTAATTGGATAAGCTTTCTCTATTCTTGTGCCATAACCACCATGTTAGCAACGCTGATTCTTTTAGCAACTAAGGGAGCTACTTGTCGCTTTTCAGCACGGCTTGGCTTTATGCTCACTGTTTGTCTTTGGCTTACAGGAAGCATCGTAGGTGCCTTACCTCTTTATCTTTCTCCTCTTCCCATTTCTCTAGCAGGAGCCATTTTTGAATCTGTTTCTGGAATTACAACAACAGGCTCCACAGTCCTTTCTGATCTTGATAATTTATCGCGAAGTATTTTATTATGGCGTTCTCTTATATGCTGGATTGGGGGCATTGGTTTTATCGGTTTAGCCCTCTTAATTTTGCCTTCACTGCGTGTGGGTGGCGTGCGACTTTTTCATATGGAATCATCTGATAAATCTGAAAAAATATTGCCTCGCATCAACCAAATTGCTAACGGAATTATCATCGCTTATATTGGGTTAACATTGGCTTGTATGCTTTCTTATTTTGCTGCAGGCATGAATTTATTTGATGCCATTAACCATGCAATGAGTACAGTAGCAACAGCTGGTTTTTCAACGCATGATGCTTCTTTTGGCTATTTTTCTGATACACCAGCCATCTTAATTATTTCAACAATCTTCATGTTGCTTTCTGCTTTACCTTTCGTACTTTATGTTAAATTAGTCCTTCCTGGACACTCTAAACGCTTCCTTGACCCACAAGTGATTGTTTTTCTCCATATCGTTCTCCTTTTCAGCTTTGCTTTAGCGGCATGGCTACGGTTTTATGATCATCGCGCGTTCCACTTGATTTTCCTTGATGTCATTTTTCACCTTTCATCCATTATTAGCACCACCGGTTACAGCGCTGAAGATTATCAACTTTGGGGACCGTTTGCGCTTGGAATTTTCTTCATTGTTTCTTTTACAGGCGGATGTGCTGGTTCTACTTCTGGTGGCATGAAAATCAATCGCCTCATTATTCTTTGGCGTATTACACAAACAAATATAGAAAAACTTCTTTCTCCTAATGTCGTTGTAAAAGCGCGCTATGATCACTCAAATATATCAAATGACGTTGCCCAAGCCGTTTTGTTTTTTGTCTGTCTTTATATGTTTTGCCTTGTTATCGGCACTGCACTTTTGCTTACAACCGGTCTTGACTTTACCTCTGCCTTTACAGGTGTCTTAACCGCACTTTCAAATGTTGGTCCAGGCTTTGGAGATATCATTGGCCCTGCAGGTAATTTCTCTACAATCAATGATAATGCTTTATGGATTTTAAGTTTTCTAATGTTAGCTGGACGCCTTGAAATCATAACAATATTCGTCCTTTTTATTCCCGCTTTCTGGCGTGAACAATT
>NZ_JBHIOZ010000014.1:24191-29810 GCF_042195805.1 Bartonella sp. AP57NXGY
CCGTATAAGATAGTGCATAAATCCCCAGACTTGAGTTAAAGCATTATTTTCTTATTCTAAAATATCAATGAATAAAAGTAGCTTTCTTCTCTCCTAGTATGCTTTATCATAAACTACATATCGCTCTCAAGCGTATACATTTTTAATATTTTATCCAAAATTTTGAGAACTTTTTATAGCGTGCTACTAAAGACAATATAAATTTTGTAAAATAACATTTATATCATTGAGCTGTTTTCTTAATGACTATGAAAAACCTTTAAGAAAAATACTTTTATCATTCCTCAAAAAGATTTTTGATATAATAATCAAAGTGTTTTTTCTGCAAACAGTTCTTTGTAAACACTTTCAATCTTGCTTGCCTCTTTTTCCAAAGGAAAGTGAGTACGAACATGGGTTAAAGCTTTCTTTCCGGCTGCCAATGTTTTTTCTACATCAGCAAAATAAGGTTCAATTGCTGCTGTTAAAGCCGCTCCATCTCCTGCTTGAACAACCGTTCCTGTTCCCTCGACCACCAATTCTTTAAAAATTCCTACATCACTCGCCACTACAGCCGTCTGTGATGCCATTGCCTCCAATGGTGTCAGACCAAAACCTTCCAAACGAGACGGAGTTACATAAAGTGATAAACGGCGATACCACACAGGTATATCAAGCCTTTCACCAAGAAAAATAATGCGGTCGTTTAAACCAGCTTCAGCAATCTTCTGTCGTAATTTCTTTTCAAAACCATAATGCTGTTCTGTAGTCCGACCAGCGATAAGTGCTGTCCATTCGGGATAGTCAGGCAATAATGCTATCATCGCGTCCACAAACAAATCAGTACCCTTTAAATAGCGCACGCGCCCAAAACATCCTACCGCATATTTTCCTGGCACCCCAGTTGCTGGAAAGTAATCATCAGGAATTTTGGGGGGTGAAAAACGCCTAATATCCACTCCATGCATAATAACCTTATGAGGCACTTCTAGATAGGTTCCCGTACATACACTAGTAGCGATAACTTTATCCATACGACGAAGCAACCATTTGGTAAAAGGCTTGTGTTCGCGTCGAGATGCCGAAGTAAAGATGAGTTTAAGCTTCATTCGCAAAACATCGCGTAAAAACACCCCGCAAAGCATCTCAATATTGCGTCGTGCATGCCAAATACGAAATGGCTTCCCTTTCGGACTTTTCCAAAGTCCGAAAAGGTCCTTAAAGGCAAGTGTCGGTAAAGTTCGTGGTAAACCAAACCCCAAAGTGGATATACGCACACCCTGTTCGCGTTGCAGTGGAATAAGCTGAATAATCGTAGATGTTACTCCCGACAAACGCCTTTTAAAGTGAGGCGCAATAATTTCAGTTTCGTCCAAAGATACACGCATAATAATCCATATGTTATTTAGATGTACTGAACCTTAATGATCTCGTAATTATGCGCACCACCTGGTGCATTCACCTCAATCACATCACCTTCTTGCTTGCCAATAAGTGCACGTGCGATAGGCGAAGAAATAGAGATTTTACCAACCTTTACATCAGCTTCTTGATCCCCTACGATCTGATACACTTTTTTTTCCTCAGTATCCTCATCCAAGAGTTTAATGGTTGCACCAAATTTTATTTTGTCACCTGAAAGACGCGAGACATCTATAACTTCTGCTCGTGCGATATAATCTTCAAGCTCATTTATACGCCCCTCATTATGACTTTGTGCTTCTTTAGCTGCATGATACTCAGCATTTTCAGATAAATCACCATGCGCACGCGCCTCAGAAATTGCTTCAATAATTCGCGGACGCTCCTGTTGTTGACGCCAACGCAACTCTTCTTTAAGACTCTCAAAACCAGCTGTAGTCATCGGAACTTTTTCCATAATCCGTCCCTTTCTATTACACGGAAGGTTTAATAAAAATACAAAAAACGGCTTCCAAAATTACTTTTGGAATCCGAAAACTACGATCTTTTTTATTATATAGTACAGTATCGCTGTTTTCCATATAAAAATAAATAAAGGAAACAAAACATGCACAAATAGTGATTAAAACATCTCATTTTGGTGTTTAAAACGTTAAACTTCACTCTTCTCTTTAAAGTGTCCTAAAGAAGAAAGAATTGTATTTTTTTCTGTTTTATCATAATCTAGTAAAAGAAATTATATAGAATATGAAGAGAGAAGGATAGAAAATCTCTAAAGAAATTCTTTACAGAAAAATGAAAAAAATCGTCATTTTTTTTATGTTTGGCTCTTTCTTTTTAGCCACAACAATATCAGAGGCAGCAGATGCTTTTGTTACGAGAAATCTTAATTTTAGAACAGGTCCCAGCACTCAATATGCACTTTGCGGCTTAATCTCTGCTGGAGAATTAGTTTTTGTTAAAAACTGTGAAGGAAATTGGTGCCATATCCGATATAACACTCAAATAGGTTGGGTGTCATCTCGTTATCTTTCATTTAAAGATGGAAATGATCTTTATCACACATATACAATGTCTTTAATGCCCAAACGTACCGATTATTCTCCATAACAGCTATAATAACTTATGCCCTCTTGAATATCATCATGGCAAAAATGCAATAGTGTTCACGAACAACCACAAATATGCTCCTTCCAAAGAAATACTTCGAAGAATTTGTCTCATAAAAAACTTGATCAATATCCTAATGAAAGCTCTAATAAACCAAAATAAATCTGTTCAATAACGTTTTGCTGTTGTCGTAATAAATTTGTAAAAATTAGTATTTTCTTTAAAATCACCAGCACTTTTCTATCAAAGGATACAACAATGAAAAATGGTGTTACTGCAACAGTAGAAGCTCTTTCTGCTCTTATTGCTTCAGGTAATCCTCTTTTTAAGAATGGTGCATTATGGACACCTCACCGCCCCATTCGTCCTGAAAAATCTGAAGGTGGTATTCCATTTCAACTCGAAACATCTTTTAAACCAGCGGGAGATCAACCTCAAGCCATTAAAACTCTGGTTGAGGGAATTCAAAAAAATGAACGTACACAAGTGCTTTTGGGTGTTACCGGCTCAGGGAAAACCTATACAATGGCCAATATCATTGAAAAAACACAGCGTCCAGCTTTAATATTAGCTCCCAATAAAACTCTAGCAGCGCAGCTTTATGGGGAATTTAAAAGTTTTTTTCCCCATAATGCCGTCGAATATTTTGTTTCCTATTATGACTATTATCAACCAGAAGCCTATGTTGCACGCTCAGACACTTATATTGAAAAGGAATCCTCAATTAATGAACAAATCGACCGTATGCGCCATGCTGCAACACGCGCTGTCTTAGAGCGTGATGATGTTATTATCGTCGCATCTGTCTCCTGCATCTACGGAATTGGTTCCGTAGAAACCTATACGGCCATGACCTTCGAAATAGAAAAAGGGGACAAACTCAATCAACGAAAACTCTTGGCTGATTTAGTCTCTCAACAGTATTATCGACAAGATATCAACTTCGTTCGTGGTTCCTTTCGTGTACGAGGGGATACAATCGAAATTTTCCCTGCCCACCTCGAAGATCGTGCTTGGCGTATTTCGCTCTTTGGCGATGAAGTGGAAACAATTACGGAATTTGATCCTCTCACCGGACAAAAAACAGGCGATCTTCAATCAATTAAAATTTATGCCAACTCACACTACGTAATACCACGCCCAACACTTAACCAAGCGATGAAATCTATCAAAATGGAACTCGTTCAACGCCTCGATGAGTTGAACGAAGCTGGACGTCTTTTAGAAGCACAACGTTTAGAACAACGTACAGTTTTTGATTTGGAAATGTTGGAAACCACCGGTTCATGTCCGGGAATTGAAAATTATTCACGTTATTTAACAGGACGAAATCCCGGTGAACCACCCCCAACTTTATTCGAATATATTCCACTCAATTCTCTTGTTTTTATCGATGAAAGCCATGTAACCATTCCCCAAATTGGTGGTATGTACCGAGGTGATTTTCGCAGAAAAGCAACCTTAGCAGAATATGGTTTTCGCCTCCCTTCTTGTATGGATAACCGTCCTTTGCGCTTTGAAGAATGGGATGCTATGCGCCCACAAACGATTGCTGTCTCCGCAACACCTGGACGGTGGGAAATAGAACAATCTCACGGTACTTTTGCAGAACAAGTTATTCGCCCCACAGGGCTTGTTGACCCACCAACAGAGGTTCGTCCAGCCAAAAATCAAGTCGATGATGTTGTGAATGAAATTCGTAAAACAATTCAAAAAGGCTACCGCACACTAGTGACCGTCCTAACCAAGCGTATGGCCGAAGATTTAACGGAATATCTCCACGAACAAGGTATTCGTGTACGCTATATGCATTCCGACATTGATACATTAGAACGCATTGAAATTCTACGCGATCTTCGGCTTGGCACCTTTGATGTCCTCATCGGTATCAACTTGCTCCGAGAAGGCTTAGATATTCCAGAATGTGGTTTTGTTGCCATTCTAGATGCCGATAAAGAGGGCTTTTTGCGCTCTGAAACTTCCCTCATACAAACAATCGGACGTGCTGCACGTAACGTAGATGGCCGTGTTATCCTCTATGCAGATACGATCACTGGTTCCATAAAACGAGCCTTACAGGAGACACAAAGACGTCGACAAAAACAAATAGCCTATAATGAAGAACACCATATCACACCGAAAAGTATCAAAAAAAATATCGGAGATATTCTCAATTCAGGCTATGAAAACAACCATATTCGTACAAATATCCCTGATGTCATCGAGAAAAAAAATATGGTTGGCAACAATTTAGCATCTCATATTAAACACCTCGAAAAATTAATGCATGAAGCAGCTGCTGATCTTAATTTTGAAGAAGCAGCACACCTTCGCGATGAAATCAAACAATTACAAAAGATAGAACTAGAACTCGCGGAAAATCCCTTAACACATCATAGCGAACAATCCACCCATGAGCGCGTATTACAACCAAGTCTTTTCTCCAAACCAAACCTTGCACACATGGGACCAACCATGGACACTGGTATTTTGGAAAATCAAAAAGGAAAATCTCGTAAAAATACCCCTAATCAAGCAACAATAAAACGAAAAAAACGCAATCAATGAAGGAGCAAAAAATTTCAAACCGCATAAAATAATCTTCAGTTCTTCTAAAAAAAGACGAAAGCTCAAAAGCAAACAGCGTTATCCGAAAAATAGACAACCTCCAACATCAAGGGTGCTTCAATTTGTCTAAAACAACATGAGAGAGAACATTTTATAAAAATTTTCTAAAATATATTATCTTTATACAGTTATACTCTGATATCTAACTCAATATTATTTATCCTTACAAGAAAATATTCAAATAGGACACTGTCCTATAACACAAATAACGTAAAATAAGACTTTCTCATAGAACCATAAGCCTATGATAAAAAATGATAACTTTTATTCATATCCCTATTGTTCAATTCATATTGTACCAAACAATAAAAAATTATCCCTAAATAAAGAGTTTATATTCCATAGTAAAAAATCGTGGACTCTCAATACAAACTTATTAATTAACCTCAAGCAGAGTACATTAATTGAAATCAAAATTCTGTTATGATTTCATTTTACTGTCTCCGCGATAGATTTAACTAAATAAATTTTTATTTTTTT
>NZ_JBHIOZ010000015.1:0-12515 GCF_042195805.1 Bartonella sp. AP57NXGY
GTTAATCTTCGTATTATGGGAATTATGGGAGGGTCTAATGTTAATTTAGCACTTGCTGATACGGCGTTAACCCCCTTTTATAATCTGTTTGGTTTGTCTGATATTTTTGTGCGTCCTCTTTTCGTTGGTATTGTGTTGCTCGTTATGGCGTTTTTGATTTGGCGCTTTTTGGAAAGTGAAATTGGTCTTGCTATGCGTGCAATGGGCGCTAATCCACGCATGGCGACGGCGCAAGGTGTCCATACATCAGCATTGATATATTTTGGAATGGGGCTTTCCAATGCGTGTGTGGCACTTGGTGGTTCTCTTTATATTCAAACTGCGATTGCAACAGATATTACCGGTGGAATTGGAACAATTGTTTTTGGATTGGCAGCCGTGATTATCGGTGAAACTCTCTTTCGTACGCGCAATATTTTTTGGATTATAATCAGCTGTATTGTAGGGTCTGTGCTTTATCGTGTGGCGGTGCAATTTGCATTTGAAGCAAATGGCATTGGCATTGATACGTCGACAGATCTTCAGTTGATTACTTCGCTGTTGGTTGTTTTAACCCTTATTGTGCCACGCTATTGGAGGAGGCATAAACGTGATTGAGTTTTTTCATGTTGGGGTCACATTTAAACCGCAAACACCTTTGGAAAAACAGGCTTTAATTGATATTAACCTGAAAATTGATCAGGGTAGTTTTGTTACGGTTATTGGTTCAAATGGTGCTGGTAAATCAACTTTGCTCAGTGTTTTAGCGGGTGCTACGCTTCCTTCAACAGGGAAAGTGGTTATCAATGGACAAAATGTTTCTAGGCAATCAGTCAGTGAACGCGCTGGAAAGATTGCTTGTGTTTTTCAAGATTCGTTAGAGGGAAGTTGTGGTTCTTTAACAATTGAAGAAAATTTGGCTCTTGCTGCTCTTCGAGGAAGTCGTCGTGGTTTGCATGCGGCTTTAAATCATGAGAAACGGCAATTTTTTCGAGAGAAAATTGCTCAATTAGGCATTGGTCTTGAAACATATATTCATAATCCTATGGATAGTTTATCAGGTGGGCAACGCCAAGCAGTTTGTCTTGTGATGGCAACATTAGCACATGCGGATGTTTTATTGCTTGATGAACATACCTCAGCGCTTGATCCTGGAATGGCTGATTTTGTGATGCGGTTGACTGAAAAAATCGTTGAAGAGAAAAAATTAACAACTATTATGGTGACTCATTCTATGCGTCAGGCTCTTGATTATGGCGATCGTACCTTGATGTTGCATGGTGGAAAAGTGATTTTGGATGTCTGTCATGAAGAGCGGAAGGGCTTGGATGTCAATGATTTAATTGGCATGTTTCAGAAAGTTCGCGGGGAAGTTCTTGATGATGATGAACTATTAATGGATTAATAGTGTGGCTCAGAAAAAAGCACATGAAGTTGATCAGTTTCTAATGCGTTTTTCACGTGCTTTTCCTATTGTTCTCATTTATGGGCCAGATCGTGGTCTTATTTGTGAGCGTGCACAATGTTTTGCAAAACTTACACGGGTAGCAATAGAAGATCCATTTTCGACAATTCGTTTGGATGCTGCTGAAATTGATAAAGATCCTGCACGTTTAGAAAATGAAGCGCGTACGTTATCGCTTTTTGGGGGAGATCGTTTGATATGGATCTCTAATGCTGCTAACCAAAAAGGTTTTCTTGCTGCCTTAAAACTTTTAATTGAGAAACCACCAGAAGCTTGTTTTATTCTCATTGAGGCAGGGGATTTAAAAAAAGGAACAGGGTTGCGCAATGCTGTTGAAACAGCATCAAAAGCGATGGCTTTACCCTGTTTTGCCGATGATATGCGGTCTCTTGACGGTTTGATTGATGAGGTTTTAGGACAGTTTAAGAAGACTCTTTCTTTAGATGCACGTAGATGGTTGCATGAATGTTTAGGGGCGGATCGCCTTGTATCACGCAGTGAATTAGAAAAGCTTTGTCTTTACGCTGCAAATGTTCATATTACTCTTGAAGATGTGAAAGCTGTTGTAAGCGATGTCAGTGCTCTTTCTCAAGATGAAGTCATTGATGCTCTTTTATTGGGCGATATATCAGGCTTTGAAGCGCATTTTAACCGACATGCAGCAGTGCAGGGGGCACTTTTTTTAATTTTGAGTACAGCTCAAAGGCATTTTCAGCAATTACAGCTATTGCGTTATCAGGTAGAGGTTGAAGGAAATTCACCTTTTACGGTGGTTTCTCAGGCACGCCCTCCCATTTTTTTTCAACGGAAAAAGATCGTTGAACAAGCTTTAAAATATTGGAAGTTAGAACAAATTTCTTATGCAATGGAAAGAATTCAGAGTGCTGTTTTAGACAGTCGTAAAAATCCACTTTTGGGCGAAGCTATCATTCGTCAAGTTTTGTTAGGGCTTACAATTATTGCACGACGCCAGATGGCAGCTTAACAGCCTAGAAATATAATGATTTTTTATTTTTGGTATACCACAGAGGTATTTTCAGTAATTAAAACTGTTATGCTATCAAGTAGAGGTTGATGGAACTTGTATTTTTGAGGATGCATTTTAGGAGCTTGAAAGCTTGATAGAAATTTTTCTTCAAAAGAAATAGTTTATTTTCAAAAGGCCATTTTGAAACAGTTTTATTATTTTGTTGTGTCGTAAAATACTGTTTTTAGGGTAGTGATACGAGGCCCATATCAAATTTTATGTGTTCGATGTTTTTTTGTGTGGGTATTTGGTGAATATTAGGTTGGTTCATAGAGTCTTAATGGAGTAACACCCCCATGTAAAACAGAGTATCTCAAACAACAGAAGACACTTGTATGGTAGATTCATACGCTTTCTTAGAAATATTTTTCAATGCGCGTCATATCTATTTCGCGGCGGTGTTTATGAATGGTGTAGAAGTAAAGTTCCTTGTGAAGAATATAAAACCCATAGAGCAACTCTATCTTTATGCTTAATAAAAGCGCAAGTCGACACTCATTATATACTTTGCTAGCCTCTAATGTTACTACAGTTTTTAGCATTAGAGAGCGTTTTTCATCATTTTTTCTCACATGTCTTCTTGTGACGTGTAGCCAAGAGATTTTAATTGATAAGAGGGTTTGTGATGGAAGAATTTTACAGTATTCGAAGTTATGATTCAAATTGAAAAAAAGTATTATTTTTATAAATCAATGTATTATAGATTAATTGAATCACTTAAAATAGTGAGCCAGAGGAATCTTTTAGACAAGAAAATGAATTGTTTGCAGATCAGTATGAATTAAGAATCTTCATGGGATGAGAAGAAAGTCAAAATAGATTATGATGAAAACCACAGCACCTATGGGGAAACTTTTATGTTTGATACAGAGATGATTATCTTAGCAATGAATGTGTCTCATAAACAGAGCTAGTCATTGTTTATTATTAATAATTTATTATTTTTCATATTAAATCAATCAGAACAATGTCTTTTGCACGTCATAAGTGGGGGGCGTGTGGATAAAAACTGTACAAGAAAGCACTAAAAATGCCTCTTATGAATGCTCTCAAATTCCAAGGTTTTTTGCAACATTGGGGGTAGGAAAATATAATGATAGTGTTTTATTTAAGTGTGAAGAGGGTCGTGCTTAATAGATTTATAGTTATAACATTTACGAACACTGTCGTGAGATAGGCTAGGGAGCGAGATGTCTTTTAAAACAAACCCATGAATTTGTAATCCAAATTTATTCTGTTGAGGGCGTTCTGTTTTACGTGAGGGGTGTGATTCCATTAAAGGGATATTCGGTGTTTTTGTTATCAAACTTTTTCTTTATTGAGAGGGCGTGTTTTTCTCATATTTATTTGATTTACGGTATCCGGAATCGGGAGAGGAAAATGTTTTTAATGGTATCTTTTGGTATGCGTTGTTTTACGGTGTTTTCAATATTCGCGAAACTTATGTTGATGTTGTAGGTGGAGGCGCAATACGTTTTATATAGGTCTAATGTACAAATTAATGAACGTATCGGGATAATTGGAGAAGAGTTAGTGTCTGCTTACGCTTTTGATGTGTTTTTTTGTGAGTAAATTAGTAAGATAAAGTAAACTGATGGGATTTTATGTAGAGTCGTTGTTATCCTAATTGAGAGTGCATTTTATTTTGTTTCGGTGATGCGCTTTGATCAGTAATTAAGAGGGAGTTTTAGAGCGTGATGTTAGATTTCTCGTCATTTATTTTTTATGTGTTTTCTAGGTAAAGTGATCTGTTGTCAGCTTGCGCAGGTGATAATTGGTAAACTGCGTTATTCTTTATTCCCTAGTTGTCATTTTTTAATGTTTTACGCATAACTCTTGAACAAACAAACAAGAAAATTGTGATTTTACAATTAGTCTTTATTGCCATTTGCAAAGAATCTTTGAAGGTGAAAGATGCTCCATACTCAGTTTGAAAAAATAGCACTCATTGGGATCGGTCTGATTGGGTCTTCTTTAGCAAGAGTGATTAAAAAGAAAAATCTTGCGGCTCAGATTTCTATTGCAACACGTCGTCCAGAAACCCTGAAAAGAGCGCGAGAATTGGAGCTTGGGGACTTTTATACGACAGATAATGCAAAAGCTGTTGAAGGAGCAGATTTGGTTATTCTTTCTGTTCCTGTTGGGGCTAGTGCAGAAGTGGCAAAAACCATTCGTGATCATTTAAAACTTGGAGCGATTGTGAGTGATGTTGGTTCTACGAAAGCGTTGGTTATTGCGGAAATGGCACCTTTATTGCCAAAAACGGTTCATTTTATTCCAGGGCATCCAATTGCTGGAACGGAATATTCAGGACCGGATGCTGGTTTTGCTGATTTATTTATGAATCGTTGGTGTATTTTAACGCCTTTTGCGGATAGCGATGCTGCTGCTGTCGCACAATTAACAGCGTTTTGGGAAGCTTGTGGTGCGCGTGTCGAAAAGATGGAACCTAAGCATCATGATCTTGTTTTGGCTATTGTTTCACATTTACCCCATTTGATTGCGTATAATACTGTTGGGACAGCGAGTGATTTAGAAAAAGTAACAAATTCGGAAGTGATTGCTTATTCCGCTTCCGGTTTTCGTGATTTTACGCGTTTAGCATCTTCTGATCCCGTTATGTGGCGAGATATTTGTTTGCATAATAAGGATGCTATTTTAGAAATGTTGAGCCGTTTTAGTGAGGGGCTTGCTTTTTTAGAACGGGCAATTCATTTAGGAGATGGTGAGACACTGTTTAACTTTTTTACACGTACGCGTGCTGTACGCCGCAATATTATTGATGCTGGACAGGAAATTGATGCTCCTGATTTTGGGCGTCAGAATGTTTCTAAAAAAGGGTGAGTAAAAACAAGAGGTTTTTGTTGAATTTCGTTGGTTTTTTCTAAAAACCGATAAGAAGTTTTTTCTCTACTCAGTCATAGATTGCAATAAAAAAGAGTGGCGATTGCTCCGATATAGATAACCATGACTTCAAAAGGTTTTATGTGTGCACGATCATCTTGCTTAGTTCTCTATAGGGCATATGATGTACAGAAGAGGTTACTGATCTGTAGAAGTAACAAAAAAATGAGGTCGTTGTAGAACTTCATAGAGTGGGTTATTGTTTTTGTTTTGGTATAAAGTCGGGCTTGACCGTATTGATTATTGACCGTTATATTGCAACATTGCAAAATGTTTATTTGCAGAGTTTTGATGATTTTTATAAAACTTGAAATAGACTGAGGAAGAGTTTTACCAGAAAGTATTGAGTTTTGTTAAAAAATATCTTTTGGTATAGCTATCGTATTTTGTGTGACGCAGTAAGTCATTATTGGCGTGATAATGGGAGTGCTTTTGCAAGCCATGTTGCGCTATCGGGGCTTTTAGCATTTTTCCCTTTTTTTATTTTTGGAACATCTTTTGCTCGTTTTCTAGGTGCTTTTACTTATACACCGCAAAAAATTAAAGCACTGGTGCAGTTATTGCCTGATGTTATTGCAGAGCCTTTATCTCAGGAAATTGTTAATGTTTTAACCATTCATCGAGGAGGTGTGTTGACGCTTTCTGTCATTGGAGCGGCTTATTTTGCTTCTAATGGGATAGAGGCTTTGCGTACGGCTTTAAATAAAGCTTACCGTGTTACTGATCGACGGAGTTTGTTATTTTGTCGTTTTCAAAGTCTGTTTTTTGTAATCCTTGGAGCTGTTGGTCTTGTTGTGATTAGTTTTTTATTGATTCTGGCGCCTTTGTTGATCAAAATTATGCAAAATCATTCTTTTTTTATGACTGAATATATTGCTGTTATTCGTGTATGGCGTTATACAGTTGCAATCGTTATTTTGTTTATCAGTCTTTTGATTGTTCATAAATGGCTTCCAGCAGGGCGGCGGAAAATTATAGATATTTTACCAGGAATAGTGGTGACAATGTTTATATGGTTTATGGCTTCTATCGCTTTTGCGCAATATTTAACGATGTTTGATTATATTTCTACCTATGCAGGGTTGGCATCTATTATGGTTGCTATTATTTTTCTGTACATATTGAGTGCAATTTTTATTTTGGGAGGAGAAATAAACGCGGCGATAATGTTTTATCGCAAGGATTTGCAACATTCAGATAAATGAAAGAGCTTATTATTGCTTGAAAGCCAAGGTATGATTATCCCAATAAAGCCTGCTATCACTTTGTTGATTGATGCAGATGCTTGTCCTGTAAAAGATGAAGTTTATCGTGTGATGAATCGTTATCAGCTTAAGACATTTGTTGTGGCAAATCGTTCTTTGTCCCTTCCAGATGAAGCACTCATTGAAAGAGTGGTCGTTGCTGGTGAATTCAATGGTGCTGATGATTGGATCGTAGAACATGTGCATGAGGCAAGTATCGTTATTACCAGTGATATTCCTTTAGCAGCGCGGGTTGTGCAAGCTGGGGGTTTTTGTCTTTCGCCAACGGGGCGTATTTTTGATGTAAATTCAATTGGTCAGGCTTTGGCGATGCGCAATTTGATGGAAGATTTGCGTGGACAGGGCAGTATAATAGGTGGTCCCCGTCCTTTTTCTCGTAAAGACCGTTCTGCTTTTTTGTCAGCACTGGATCTTGTTATACAACGTTTAAAAAGACGCGGTTATTAAAGTTATAGGGCTTCTTTAATGACTGCTTTTATAAGTGCTTTGGCATCGTCATTGGCCCATGGAGCTGCACCATTGAAGGAAGCAATGAGATATCCCTCTTTATCAATGAGCAATGTAATGGGGAGTCCTAAAGCGAGCCCCTGTTTTCTAACATTGTTGAAAATATCCATTGTTTCATCGCGATAGTAAAGCAAATTATCTGAATGAATATTCTGTAAAAATTGCTGAATTTTTTCAGGAGAAGCAGTTTTATCGATATTTATAGCTATGACATCAAAGTTTTCTCCACCTAATTCACGTTTTAATTGCGCAAGTTCAGGCATTTCTGTGCGGCAAGGTGCACACCAAATAGCCCATAGATTGACCAGCATTGGTTTTCCGATAAATTCGCTGAGTGTGTGCTCTTTTCCTAGAATATCCTTGAAAGAGAGTTTATTCATATCTGAGGGCGTATCAGCAAATCGTATGTGGCTAAAAAAGCCTTTTGCTGCTTTTCGTATCGCCATCATTTTTTCTGCTCGTGCTTTATCAGTATTTATTTCTTGTGCTTGTGCTGCTGAAATGAAATTGAAAAGAAAAAACTCTCTTTTGGTATCGTAGTTTATGGTTGCGTATAAACTCAATGCAATGATAAAGAATGCAAGGGAAAGTTGCCTTTTTTTATTGTTTTTTTTGCTGATGAAAATTTGAAAAATCATAATTTTGTCCTTTGGATGGGTGTTTTCAGAATATGACAGATGAGAAGTTAAAGAACCAAATGTGGGGTGGTCGGTTTGCGGCAGGCCCTGCTGCAATTATGGAAGAAATTAATGCTTCTATTGATTTTGATCAAAAACTTTATCGACAAGATATTGAAGGTTCTCTTTCTCATGTGGCTATGTTAGCGCAAACGAAAATCATTTCACAATCAGATTATGAAAAAATTGTTCATGGTTTGAAACTTATTCGCCAAGAAATTGAAGACGGTAAATTTGTTTTTTCACGAAAGCTTGAAGATATTCATATGAATATTGAAGCGCGGCTGAGCGAATTGATAGGTCCTGTAGCTGGGCGTTTGCATACGGCGCGTTCACGCAATGATCAAGTTGCTGTTGATTTTCGCTTGTGGGTACGTGAAGCAACGCAAAAGATAGCACAAGCTTTAAAAGGATTGATAGAGCAATTACTTATTCGCGCAGAACAACATGTTGATACCTTTATGCCAGGCTTTACGCATTTACAATTGGCTCAACCCGTAACATTGAGTCATTATATGATGGCTTATGTTGAAATGTTTGGTCGAGATTTATCGCGGATGCGTGATGCTCTTGAGCGAATGAATGAATCGCCTTTAGGGGCGGCTGCTTTAGCGGGGACAGGCTTTCCAATTGACCGTTTTATGACAGCAAAAGCGCTAGGCTTTCGCGAACCTACACGCAATTCAATTGATAGTGTTTCAGATCGTGACTTTGCATTGGAATTTTTAAGCGCTGGCGCTCTTTGTGCAACACATCTTTCACGTTTAGCAGAAGAAATAATTCTTTGGTCAAGTGAACAGTTTTGTTTTATTCATTTATCAGATGCTTTTTCAACAGGGTCTTCCATTATGCCACAAAAGAGAAATCCTGATGCGGCAGAGTTAGTACGAGCGAAAGCAGGTCGATTGAATGGTGCACTTATGGGATTGTTAACGGTGATGAAAGGATTACCGCTTGCTTATTCAAAGGATATGCAAGAAGATAAGGAATATGTGTTTGATGGGGCTTTGAGTTTGGAATTATCACTAGCAGCAATGACAGGGATGATTGCTGATTTGAAAGTGAATAAAAAAGCCATGAAACAAGCAGCGGATTTAGGGTATGCAACAGCTACAGATTTTGCGGATTGGCTTGTACGCAATTTAGGGATTCCTTTTCGCGAAGCACATCACATCACAGGGTGTGCTGTGGCATTGGCAGAAAAAAAACAGTGTCGCCTTCATGATTTATCATTAGATGAACTTCAAGCAATTTGTCCTGATATCAATGCGACACTTTTTGATGTTTTGACCGTTGAAAAATCTGTTGAAAGTCGTAAAAGCTTTGGGGGAACAGCGCCTTCAGAGGTTCTTCGGCAAATTGCGTATTGGAAAAAGCGTCTCGTGAGCGCTTGAGTGATTGTATTTTAAAGGTAACAAAGAGATCGAGATGAGGAAAGAGGACAGATGAAAATTATATTAAAGGGGTTGATAATTGTCCTTTTTGGGGGCTTGGGTATCGTTGGGTGTGGGCGTAAAGGGTCATTAGAGTTACCTCCTTCAACAGGAGTGAATTCTTCACAAGGAACTTTTGTTTCTCAAGGTAAAACAGATAAACCTTTTATTCTTGATCGGTTAATACAATAGGAATTTTTATGCGTTTTTTTTCTTATCATCAGGGTGTGCTTCACGCTGAAGGTCTTTCTCTTTTGGAACTTGCGCGAGAAGTTGAAACACCTTTTTATTGTTATTCAGCTAGCGCAATCGTTGCACATTTTAAAGATTATCAGAATGCATTTCATGATATGCCGAGTTTAATTGCTTATGCGGTTAAAGCGAATTCCAATCAAGCAGTTTTACAACTTTTAGCTAACAATGGAGCGGGAGCTGATGTGGTCTCAGAAGGGGAATTACGGCGTGCACTTGCTGTTGGTATTCCTGCGCAGAATATTGTTTATTCTGGTGTTGGTAAAACAGTGAGAGAAATAGATTTTGCTCTTGCACAAGATATTTATTGTTTTAACGTTGAATCAGAGCCAGAACTTGAACAATTATCGGCGCGGGCTGCTGCGCTTTCAAAAACGGCTCGTATTTCTTTACGCATTAATCCTGATGTGGATGCTAAGACTCACAAGAAAATTACAACAGGTAAGTCTGAGAATAAATTTGGTATTCCACTGTCTTTGGCGGGTGATGTATATAAAAAAGCAGCTCAATTGCCTGGTCTTCATGTGTGTGGTGTTGATCTCCATATTGGCAGTCAAATTTGTGATTTAAAACCGTTTGAAGATGCATTTGTTATTGTTGCAGATTTTGTGCGTCAATTATGGAATAATGGTTATGCGATAACCCATATCGATATTGGGGGCGGGCTTGGTATTCCTTATGGTTATGAGAAGCATCCAGTACCTTCTCCTTTTGAGTATGCAGCACTGGTAAAGAAACATATTGCGCCTTTAGGGATCAATATTATCCTAGAACCTGGGCGTAGTATTGTTGGTGAAGCCGGTGTGTTGGTGACATCGGTTGTGTATTTTAAAAAGGGGGAAGGACGAAATTTTGTTATTGTTGATGCGGCGATGAATGATTTCATGCGTCCAACGCTTTATGATGCGTGGCAAAATGTAATGCCAGTGAAAAAAACACCAATAGATGCCCCTCTGATTAATGCTGATATTGTCGGTCCTATTTGTGAAACTGGTGATTATTTAGGTTTGGAACGTTCTTTACCAGTGTTAAAAGCGGGTGATGTTTTGATGTTAACAGGAGCAGGGGCTTATGGCGCAGTGATGGCAAGCACTTATAATAGTCGACTTTTGGTGCCGGAAGTTCTGGTTCAGGATACGCGTTATGCAGTCATTCGTCCACGCCTTGATTATGCACAATTGATAGGCTGTGATCATATTCCAGATTGGATTGAGCCCAAATTAGATTGAGCATTATTAAATATTTTGGGTCTTATTTTTACTAAACTTTGATGAAACAATTTATTTTCTAGAAATTGTTTTGTATGGGGTTTATGATCTTAATGCACCACGATAAAAGGGGATAAATGCTTGTTTATGAAAAATAAAAACATCAAAGGTTTTGCAATGAAGCTTTTGTGTGTGCGCATTTTGATGTGGGGGATCCTTTCATTTGAACGGATGTGGGTACGGTTGTTGCCATTTTTCCTCGTTCTTAGTCTCTTTTGTTCGTTTAGCTGGTTGGGACTTTTTGGTATTTTGGGCTATTGGTCACATTTGCTCTTACTTGGGGTTATACTTATTTGTGCTGGGGCGAGTTTATTTTTTCTTATTCGTTTTCGGTTTCCCACAATGCGGGAAGTAAATTGCCGCCTTGAACGCGTCAATGATCTTAGACACCAGCCTTTGAATATTCAGACAGATCGTTTATGTTCTGAAAATGATGAAGATTTTAGTGCTGTTATTTGGCGTGAACATCAACGCCGAATGGCAAAGCAATTATACCATTTAAAAACTGGATTTATCTCTCTTAATAGTGCGGATTATGATCCTTTAGCTTTGAGGGCTTTGTGTGCTCTTCTTTTTGTGTGCGCTTTTAGTTTTTCTTTTGGTTCACAAGGGGGGCGTTTGGCTGATGCCTTTGATTTTCGTCCTATCGTTGATGAAAAACTCATGCGGATTGATGCTTGGGTAACACCACCTGCTTATACCGGTGTGGCACCGATTTATTTGACAAAAGATGAGAAAACACAACTAGAAATCCCTGAAGGGAGTAATGTTGTTGTGCGTGTTGTCAATGGGGCTGGCATTACAGTAAAAGCAAAGTCTGTAGAAGATGGGAGGGAAGTTTCGTTTTCAGAGAAAACGGAACAAACAGCTTTGAATGATCCAATTGTTCATTTTGAAACACATTTAAAGCATCCAATAAATTTATTTGTATCATCACGTCGTAAAAAACAGCAATGGCATTTGCAGATAATTAAGGACACGCTTCCAACAATTCATTGGTTGGAAAAACCAGGGAGGATTTTAACGGGATCATTGGAGTTACGATATGTGGTGGATGATGATTATGGTGTGACAAAGGCTTTTGTTGAAATAGAGCCTTTTCTTCCTCAGAATAAAAGTGCTTCTTCTCTTTATAATGCTCCGGAAATAGAACTTCTTCTTCCGCGTGGTGGAAAGGGGAAAATGCGAATGGTACAGGATATATCAGCGCATCCATGGGCGGGTTCGCAAGTCAAAATTACTTTGGTGGCAGAAGATGGTGCGGGGCAGAAAGGGCGTAGCAAAACTTTTGTTATGATATTACCACAGCGTGTTTTTTCGAATCCTGTTGCACGCGCAGTGGTTGAATTGCGTCGTCTATTAGCTCTTGATGCTTCTGTGAAAGAGCGTGTATTGGATATGCTTTCTGCTTTGCTTGTGCGTCCAGAAAAGGGGTTGCAAAATGCATCGCATTTTATTGTTCTACAAAGTGCGTGGACAAGACTTTCTTTAGCACAAACAGACGAGGATTTGCGCGATGTGGTGGATTATTTATGGCAAATTGCTTTGGGTATTGAAGACAATCAACTTGAATCCGTGCAAAAAAAGTTAAAACAAGCACAAGCTGCTTTACGTGATGCATTGCGTTACGGTGCTTCAGCGGCAGAAATTGAACGGCTTATGGCAGATTTACGTCAAGCTATGGATGAGTATATTCGTGCTTTGGCTGAAAAAGCACCGGATAGTCAAGTTTCTAAAA
>NZ_JBHIOZ010000015.1:12615-18017 GCF_042195805.1 Bartonella sp. AP57NXGY
TTCTAAAAGCTCAAAAAGTCCTAATCTTTCTGAAGCTACATTACAAGAAAAGCTAAATTTAATTGAGGAAATGGCTAAAACAGGCTCTTCTTTAGCAGCTGAACAACTCTTGGCGGAAGTTGAACAGACGCTTGATCATTTGCATGTGCAAAAAGGCAATCAAAATGAGGGAGAAAAAAGCCAATCTGCACAAATGAAAGAAAAGATGGACCAGCTTGGAGATTTAATGCGTCGTCAGCAAGAAATTCTCAATGAAACACATCAGTTAGAGATGGAACAAAAACGCGGAGAAAATGTACCGGAAACACAAAAAAAATCTTTAAAAAAACGTCAAGCTGAATTGCAATCTGAATTATCAACATTAGAAAAAGAATTATCAGAACAAGGATTTGAAACAGGGGGCGCATTGAAAAGGGCAGAAGAAAAAATGAATTCTGCGGAAAATGCGCTTGATAATGGAAATCATCAGGTATCTATACAAAATCAGTCTGATGCTTTGGAATCTTTGAGGCAAGGTGCACAAAATGTTTTGAAAAAAATGCGCGAAACACTTAAAGAAACGGGAGATGATCAAAATGCTGATTTTGGTCCTAAAGATCCGTTAGGACGTCCACTTTCTTCAACAACAGATGAAGAACAAGAAGGCGAGGCACTACCACAAGAAAGTGATCAAATGCGTACGCGGCAGATTTTGGATGAAATTCGCAAACGTCTTGGTAAAGAGCATCTTTCAGAAGAAGAAAAAAACTATCTTGAAAGATTGCTTCATTTTAATTAACCAGTGTTGGCTTTTTTCTTAATTGATGTCAAAAACAGTATATGAAGAACCTCTATGGGGTTTATCTCCAAAAAAATGATTAAAGTGCTTGTAAGGCAATAATCATCCTGTTGTACTGATTTTTTAATCATTTAAGTTTAAAATATGCAATATTGAAATGTTCGCTATTGCGGAAAAAAAGCAGAAGTCCATATAGGTTTGGTATATGAAAATCTGTAATGTTTGAAATTTGTTTCTACATGGTATGTTGAGTTGGATATCGTTACGCTGAAAGATTTTTATGCTTCTGCACTTGGACTGCGTGTGCAAAAAACGCTGTGTGACCAATTGAATTTATGGTGGCCTGATCTTACGGATAAACGGATTATGGGATTGGGTTATGCACTTCCTTATCTTTCTACATTGCGTGAACGTGCCCAACAATGTTTTGCTTTTATGCCAGCTTCTCAGGGTGTTTCGCCTTGGCCTTGTTCTGAGCAAGTTGCTACAGCGCTTGTTTTTGAAGAAGATTTGCCGCTTCCGGATGCGTCAGTTGACTGTATTTTATTGGTACATGCATTAGAATATACAGAAAATTCATTTGAAACGTTGAATGAAATATGGCGTGTTTTAGCACCCAATGGCCACTTGATCGTTATTGTACCTAATCGCTCTGGCTTTTGGGCGCGCAATATTACTACGCCCTTTGGTTATGGCGAACCCTATAGTCGGCAACAAATTACTCGTTTGTTCGAAAAAACAAATTTTGTTTCTGGACCAATACAAGAAATTGTACACTATATGCCCTCTACGGGGTATTTTTCGCGGTTGCTCTCATTTTTTTACGAGCCATTTGCTCGCTATCTTTTGCCTTATTTTGGTGGACTCTTAATGTGTCAGGCACAAAAACGTGTTTATCAGGGTTTGCTCGTACAGCGTCGTCAGTCGCGACGTATTTTTATTCCTGCTTTATCACCACAGACAAGAAATATTTTAATTTATAAAGATAATTAATCATTTTGTCATTGTCATAAGAATCGTAAATATAGAGGCATTCTCTTATTTCAATTTTTTGCATTTACAATTAAAAAATATTCTTTTGTACATTAATATGTGGAATTGGTATGTGAATAAAAATCTCAAGTATCTATATACCGAACCATATTTCATGAATAGTGGAAACATTTTAAAAGAAAAAAATGCTGGTATCTTCGTAAACGTAAAAATAGCAGAGTCCAAGAGATCTTACATAATATGGTTTATGGTGGTTAAAAACTGTACAAGGAAGGATTACAATGCTTCTTATAAACCATCTCAAGTATCAAGGGCTCCTCTGCAACATCGAGATCTAACATAAGTGTGTGATGGTGCTGGCTTGTTCTTTTATAAGCGTAAAGATGGTGATGCCCAGTGGCTTTATCGTTAGGATAAACATTTAGCGTTATATCATGAATTATATAACCTCTTAAGAGGAGATAAAGTCATAAAGAATGGAGGAAAACTATAAAGATAAAAAACATCTCTCAAGTTAGGTTAGTGAATGTGAGATAAAGCAGTGCGTGGAGCGGTTTTTCTGAAAAAAATAATCATAAATAGCACTCATCTAAAGATGATAGTTATGATCAAGAATGTTGCTAAAAGATATCACGATTATTTATATGCGAAACATATTAAAAACTTTAGAAAGAACAAAAGCATGTGAAACAGAAGTTACAAAGTATATCGTGAGGGTTGAAAGCATTTTTGTTTTTGGTTCTCATGTTGGAATATTTCGTTTTTTATTCATAATGTTATATATTTTGTCATAAGAGTAAGTTCTATGTAATAGCATTCGAATTATATGCGAAGGTTTTTTCATCTCGTTTCTGTTTTCATTTAGAATATTAAAATTATTTTTGAAACAGAAAATCTCGAATTAAAGATTTAAACGGTAACCATTTTGATCTGTTATGAGAATTTGCGCATTGGAGGGATCGTTTTCGATTTTTTGTCGCAAACGATAGATATGGGTTTCTAAAGTATGGGTGATAATATTTTCATTATATCCCCAAACTTGTTCTAACAATGTTTCACGGCTGACAATTTTATCATTGGCATGATAGAGACATTTAAGGATCGCTGCTTCTTTTTCTGTGAGACAGATTTTATTGTTGCATTGATCAAGAAGAAGTTTTTGTCTTAGTTTAAAAGTATAGGGACCAATATGAAAGGTTGCGTCTTCATTTTGTTCATATTGGCGCAACTGTGCTCGAATTCTCGCTAATAACACCGCAAAGCGAAAGGGTTTTGTTACATAATCATTGGCGCCTGTTTCAAGATCTAAAATATTATCACAGTCTGTATCATAATTTATTATCATGATAATGGGGGCACGAAATCCTTGGGTGCGTAATTGTTTAACGGCTTTGTAGCCATCAAGATCAGGAAGTTGAAATCCCAAAATAGTGAGATCAATATTTTCTTCTTGGATTATTCTCATTCCCGCTTCTGCTGTTTTTGCTTGGAAAATTTTAAACTCTTGATGCATTTGCAATTGTTCTACTAAAATAGGGCGTAGATCATCGTCTTCAACGATTAAAAGAGTATAGTGGTTCATGTTTTTCCTTATAGGCATGTTGATGCACTGATTGATATAGTTTCATGAAAAATAAGATTTCATGCAAGAAAAATTAAAAGAGGAAAATTAAAAAAGAGCGCTTCTAAAAAATAAACTTTTATAATTTCTAATGGTTGCTTGCTGAAAAGACGGTATTCCGTCTGCAGGGTATTTTACGTATTGGTTGGAAGCGTTTTTTTATGTTCTAGAACGTGTTTTAGCTATTGAGTGTCATCATCTTTACGCTTTATGGAGAAACAAGGTGTGGCACTATCATTCACTTTGCCAGCTCGTGGGTGTTGCGGACAGTCCTTGGCACTTGAGACGATTCATAGGAGGAATTTTTAGTCCTTTCTTTCACGGTTTTTTCCATATGGGACTTTCTCCGTTTAGAATGTGCAAGCAAATAGCCTTTGATTGATTCAATATAAACAGGTTGGGAATGAGAGAATCCTGCGGTATGAGGCGCACTCGTCCAACATGCAAAACAATGAACACGCAATATGATGCGTTTTTTAAGCGTGAAGAGAATTGTGCAACACCTAGCACATATGCACTGTTTAGGAGAATTTCACGATCATTTTTATTGTTTTTTATCCACGTTCAGTTTTGTTTTTTTGTTGCATTTGTGTGTGAAGGGGCTGTGTGTTATGTTCGTGGTGTTGCTTATTATAATTGTTGAGCAAGCTTTGCCTTTAGCAATGCCGAAAAGATGCATCATAAAGAGGTTTTTTGTGTAATTTGGAAGGAGACTGTATTGAGAAAGAGTGCAGGATAAAAAATGACAAAAAAAATATCATATTTATGCATTTAGCATGAGAATACCTCAACAGAAGGAGGTGTTGTGCTTATTCTTCTGCGCTATGAAGCATCTTTTTATATGAGTTAATGAATAAAAATTATTGTTTTAAGATAAAAGCATTTCCCTCTTAAGGTTGCCCATCAAACAGACTTCTTTCCATTCATCTTCTGTCACGGGTTGCACTGATAAGCGGCTGGCTTTGACCAGCACCATATTTGCTAGTTTGGGATTAGCTTTAATTTGTTTTAATGAAACAGGTGTTGGCATGTCACAAAGTGCACGGATGTCCACACATTCCCAGCGTGGATCAGAGCTTGTAGAATCAGGGTGTGCTTCAGCACATATTTCTACAATTCCTACAATTTCTAAACCTTTATTTGAATGATAAAAAAAACCTTTATCACCATATTTCATAGTGCGCATATTATTACGAGCTTGATAATTGCGTACACCATCCCATTGTTCGCCATCAGCTCCTTTTTTCTTTTGCATCTCCCATGACCATTTATGGGGTTCAGATTTAAAAAGCCAATAAGCCATGAGTTCTCCTTTTTCATAGACTGTTATGTATTTATCATACGGATTTTTATAAGTATTTTCGTAATATCCTTAACGATAATTTTAAAAATGGGGTAAAGAATTTCTTATTTCAAAATAACTTGTATATAGAAAAATGCGCTCCATTGATATTTTATGTTGTATAAAGGTATTTTGCTTATCTTGTAGCAGAAAAATATATCAGTGTATCGAAGTAATAGACTTAAAATTGCTCAGCCATGTGGAAGCTTAATCATCTTTTCAGCTGCTGTTTGAAATGTAGTTACTATAGGATCATTGGAGCATTGCGTTGGAGAGAATTTAGCAAGAAAATTGGTTCTAAAAAGCTTTAAAATTACAATGACAATGAAACGAATAAATGGTCAAAGATGATGAGGTCAACGAATGGCATTCATATCTATGCTTTGTGGGATAGAGTGCGTCTTATTATGCTGTAAAATACCGTCATTTGAAGTGTAATGATATAAGGCAGTTTTTTGAAACATGAAGTTTTTAAGAATGTGTGGTGAATATTTAGGTTTACGTATCGATCTTTGGGTTAAGTGAATTGTGTGAGTGGGAAGCAGGTGGAATCTGCTCGATAGAGAATTCGGACTATCTATAGACCGGATTGAGTAGAAATCTTCGTTCTTTAAGATGTGTGTAGGACGTCAATTTTATTATGCTTTTGTTCCACGGCGACCCATCCC
>NZ_JBHIOZ010000015.1:18117-24132 GCF_042195805.1 Bartonella sp. AP57NXGY
GTAGAGCGAATGGCTTGGTTTGCGGCAACACCGCCTGCGACAACCAAAGCAGGAGAACGCTTTTCTTGATCATGAGAGAGAGGGTATTGGTGGGCAAAGTGTTGTAGGGCTAGGTGAATACGATCATGTACTGTATCGGTCACAGCGGCTTGAAAACTTGCGGCAATGTCAGCAATATCATTTTCTGTAAGAGGAGCTATGGCTGTTGCGGCTTGTCGAACAGCAGTTTTTAGTCCGGAAAAAGAAAAGTCTAACCGTTTTTCACCTTTTAAAGGTCGTGGAAGGGGAATGCGATTTTTATCACCAAATAAAGCTGCTTTTTCAAGTGCTGGTCCACCAGGATAGGGAAGACCTAAAAGTTTTGCAGTTTTATCAAAGGCTTCTCCTAATGCATCATCAATGGTGGTTCCTAAACGTTGGTAGTTGCCTACTCCATGAACAATGATTGTTTGTGTATGACCCCCTGAAACTAAAAGTAATAAATAAGGAAAGCTGACGTTGTGCGTTAACACAGCTGTTAAAGCATGTCCCTCTAAGTGATTTACCGCAATAAATGGTTTGCCAGTGGCAAGAGAGAGTGCTTTTGCGCTCATAACGCCTACCAACAATCCTCCTATCAAACCAGGACCACTGGTGGCTGCAATGCCATCAATATCTTTTAATTTTGTGTTTGCTTCTGTTAGTGCTTGTAGAATTAAATGATCAAGAACTTCAACATGGGCACGAGCAGCAATTTCAGGAACAACACCGCCGTAAGGTGCATGGTGATCAATTTGACTCCAAACAACATTGGAAAGAATTCGGCTGTTTGATTCATTGTTATATTCAATGACAGCTGCTGCCGTTTCATCACAACTTGTTTCTATTCCCAGCAGACGCATTTTAAACAAAACCTTATATTGAAGCTTCTTTCCTGCGTGCGTACCATGAACAGAAAAAGATGCAAAGTATTTCTCTTAGAATTGTTTTTTCTATGAAAAATATGTGTTTTGGCATTTTCTTTGAATTTTATGATATCGTTGATTAAAAAATAAAGCTGTATTTTCGAGTATAAAATGCAAATGTTTTTTAAAAACTTGTCTATTAAAGGCGATAATTGTAAATATTATTGAGAAAAGCTGCGTTTTTAAAACTTTTTTCATTTTATTATTTTATCATTAAAAAAAGTGTGCACGAAAAGTGACAGAGATGGTCGATTCTTCAAAACCAAAAGTTAAACCACATTATGCTGGTACGCGCCGTAAGAAACCAGTTATTGAACATGAAGCTGTTCCCCATGATTCAGAGGAAAAAATCCATAATTCTGTAGAATCTCAAGCGCGAGAAGAACAGAATATGCAAGGTCAGGATAAAAGTATCTCTAGTACAACTTGGCTTTTCTTGTCCCTTTCTGGGATTTTGGGGGGATTCATTGCTTTGGGAATTTTTATGGGGCTTCAATGGGCTGGTTTTTTTCCTTCTCCTTTTGTGGAAAATTCTGCTGGAGGAGAAAAAGCTTTGCAGATTGCTGAAGCCGCAAAAAGTCAAGGTGAAGACACAAAGGAACAATTGAGGCGGGTCTTTCAAGAAATTGATACGTTAAAAACAGAGTTTTCTTCTTTTTCATCACAACAGTTTAAAACAACGAAAAATGATGAACTATCGAAAGAAGAAAGCAAAAAAGCTTTTGCGATTTTAGAGGAAAAAGTAAAAGCTCTTGAAGAAATTGTACAAACTTTTGTTAGAAAGTCGAAAGAGATAGAGACGGCTTTGTCTGTTGGGCAGAGCAATGCAAATGATCTTGCTGCGTTAAAACAACAGTTAGAAGCACTACAGGAAGAAACTGCTGTTAAAAATAGTGAGAAAAAAGAAATAGATACCGCGCTCTTTACTGCAATTAGTTCATTAAAAAATGCTGTAGAGCGTGGTGGATCTTATAATAATGAATTAAAGCTGTTGCGGCAATTATCGCCTTCGATTAATGGACTTGATGTGTTGCAAAAAACAGCTACTGTGGGTCTTCCAAGTTCAGCACAACTTTCAGTTGATTTTGCTCATGTTGCTGATGCAATTGTTGGTACGCAAAATCTTGTTGCGTCAGATGCTGGTTTTTTTGACCGAATTTTAGCGTGGATAAAAGGGCTCATTGTTTCGCGACCGATTGGAAATGTTGAAGGGACAACGCTGGGGGCTATTGCGGCACGCATGGAAGTTGCCATTCAAGCTGGTGATTACGAAAAGGCTTTGAGCGAATGGCAATCATTGCCCCAAAGTGCAAAAGATGTTTCAATGGATTTTGTTAAGCAGCTTGAAAGACATATTGCTATTCAACAGTTGTTGCAGCAATTGTTATTGTCTGTGCAACAAGGATCTTTTAAAGCAACAAAGATGTAAATAGGCCCAAGATGATACGTGTTTTTATTTATATTTTTGTTGTTTGTATCCTCGGTTTAGCTTTCACGTGGGTTGCTAATCACAATGGTATTTTTGTTCTCACATTTTTGCATTTCAGATTTTCTGCTTCATTTCTTACAGTGTTAAGTGTGCTTATTTTATTTTTTGTAACGCTGGTGCTTTTATGGTGGTTATTGTCTTTCTTTTTTTCCATACCGAATGCTCTTTCCAATTATTTTTATAAACGCCATCAAAAGCGTGGTTACGAAGCTCTTTCAAAGGGGATTCTTGCAACTTTTGCTGGTGATAGTATGGTTGCGCAAAAAATGGAAGCACGTGTTGCTAAATATCTTGCAGGGAAACAAGAGCCATTGGTAAAACTCTTACAAGCGCAAACCTTGTCTTTACAAAATGACTCTGTTCGCGCCATCGGTCTTTATGAAGAGATGAGAAAGGAAGATCCGACAAAACTGGTTGGACTTTATGGTTTGTTTCGTGAAGCAATGAAGAGTAAAGCTTATGAGGCAGCGCAACAATATGCTGAAGAGGCACTGACTTTATCGCCAGCACTTTTATGGGCGCATCAGGCGGTGCTTGATCGGTTAAGTACTGAGGGTAAATGGGATAAGGCACTTACTATTTTTGAAAGAACGCAAAAAGCTCTCCCGCGTTCTATTCGCGCGATTCCAGAGCGGCAGCATATACAGGTTTTACTACTAAGTGGGCAGGCACTTTCTTTGTTTGATACACATCCTGTACAAGCACGTGAAGCTATTTTGAAAGCCCATAAATTGGCGCCTGATTTTGTTCCAATAATAGTTATTGCTGCTGATATTCTTTATAAATTAAACGAAACGCGTAAAGCGGATAAAATGATTATAGCGGCTTGGCAAAAGGAGCCTCATCCTGACTTGGGAGCGCTTTATCTTGAAAGAGAAGAAGGAGCCATTGGGCGATTGAAAAGGGCTAAGACACTTGCTTCTTATAATAAAGATGCATTTGAGTCGGCTTTCCTTATTGCTAAAGCAGCTTTGGATGCTGGTGAAACAGCATTAGCAAGAGAGAAGGCACAAAAAGCATTACAATGTCATCCACGGGAAAGTGTTTATTTATTGTTGGCAGATATTGAAGAGGCACAGGGAAACAATCAAGGTGCTGTGCGTCAATGGCTTTCTTTAGCACTTCGTGCTGAACGTGATCCAGTGTGGATGTGTGATGGGGCCATTTTTTCTTCTTGGTCAGTGGTTTCTCCAATCAGTGGACGATTGGGCTGTTTTGAATGGAAGGCGCCTCCTTGTATGCCTTCTCTCACATTAGAGGCGGACAATATTGTGTCGAAAAGGCAAGACAAAGAGTATGTTATGGGAAAAAGTGATGATGTTGGAGATAAGAAGCTTGAAAAATTAACACCTATAGATGATTCTCTTTTGCATAATGTGCAGGTGGAGAAACAAGATATAAAAGAAAAAGATGTAAAAATGTTCAGTCAAACTCACTTAAATGTTGATGATCCAGGGGTTAAAACAGAAGAAGAAACATCTTTATCGAGGAAAAAATTTCGTTTATTTTAAATTGCACCAATGTGATAATACGAATGTTTTCTCAGAAGAAACAATTGACCTAGAAGAAAAAATATCGTTAGTCTTGTCCAATAAAATTATTCTCTTATGCTTTAAAAATAAAGTTTTGCTTGGTAGCAGAGGTGATTGGTTAAAAAATGTTTTTAAATCAGAGATGTCTTGATAAAAAACAAAAAAATAACAAACCAAGGATTGCTGTCGTTATTCATCGGCGCTCTACCTATACTGGTCGGTTGGGAAAATTTTTACAACAAAATGGTTTTGTTCTTGATATTTATCGTCCTATTTTTGGACAAAAACTCCCTGATACATTAGAGCATTATGCCGGCGTTGTTATTTTAGGGGGACCGATGAGTGTGAATGACAGCGAAGCCTATATTGGTGAGGAAATTGATTGGATTTCGTTATCACTAAAGGAAAATAAGCCTTTTTTGGGTATTTGTCTTGGAGCACAAATGTTAGCGCGAAATCTAGGGGGGCGCGTTGGTACAAGAAGTGATGGGACTGTTGAAGTCGGCTGGTATCCACTAGAAGCAACCCCACAAGGGAAGGAATTGATGAATTGGCCAGAGATGGTCTACCATTTCCATGATGAAGGTATTTATGATTTACCGAAAGAGGCAATGCTTTTGGCAACAGGGAATACATATCCTACACAAGCTTTTCGTTATGGAAACAATGCATGGGGTTTGCAGTTTCATGCTGAATTTACACGCGCTATGATGCGGCGTTTGGTCGTGCGTTCGGCACATAAATTGACTGAAAAAGGTGCTCAACCTGCTTGTGCACACTTGAAAGGTCGTTTAATCTATGATCGAGCTTTGAGCCAATGGTTTGAAAGCGCATTACACCGGATTTTTTGTACACCGCCCGTACTTGTGTGATTGTTGACAACGAATTGATTTATATAGGTAATTCACGGTTTTGTATATTGAATGAGAACCCCAAATATAGTAAGGTTTTTTCATTCCAAACCTGTGTATGTTGACTCAATAAAAACCTCTTGTTTGCATGTCACAAGTAGGGCTGGCGTGTGGGCAAAAACTGTATAAGAAAAGACTAAAAATACTTCTTATGAACTGTCTTAAGTGCCAAGGGCTGTCGCAACATTTGGGGGCTAGCCAAATATAATGATGGTGCTGGCTTTGGGGTCTCCATAAGCGTAAAGATGGGGAGCTCAATGGCTTTATCGTTAAGAAACACTATTCATTATCATTTTTGTTGTGCTGTAAAACAGTATGGTTTAAGCTAGAGGTAGAAAATCTATGTAAAACTTTACACATGAGGTGTTTTTTGTTAAAGGGTGTAATGGGTTTTTTTTAAGAAAATCTTGTTTATTGAGCTTATGAGATACTGTACTTTAGAACGATGTATAGGGACTTCTTGAAGTGATCAGTAGATAAAATCCGGTCGATTAAGAAGTTGGATTGTGTATAAACTGAACGTGGTTGGGAATCTTTATCCTTTTTAGGGTGGGGAGGAAGTTAAGAGATAAAGAAAGTTTGAATATTGTCTAAATCCTTTCAAATACCATCATCACAAAAAAGTTTTTCTTTGAGTTATTTAATTTGTGGGCTCTTTTGTCTTGCTCTGATATTTATTTATAGCGCACTCTGGTTTTTTTTTCGCGTAAAATAGAAGACTATGTTTCTAATATATTCACAAAAGTATCTTCCCATAATATGGCGGCGGTATGTGAGAATGTGCACAAGGATGGTTATCCTTTACGTGTCGGTGTTGTTTGTGACAAGTTTCAATTTTCTTGGCCTTTACATGGGGTTTCTTTATCGACGGGGCGTTTGACAGCTGGTGCACCAATTTATGCACCTCATTTGGTTGAGTTTAATGTTCATTCTCCTGCATTAATTGTTTTTTCCGGAAAAACTCCCATAGTATCGCATTGGCGCAATTTGGTGATTGAAACAGAGCCTTATTGGAAAACGGGTAAAACATTGAAGTTTATAGCTGAAGGGCTTGAGATTTCATCTTTTTCCTCTTCCCCTGAAGATCAAAAGCTTCAAGAAGCATTAAGAGCACCAACGACAGATAAAAAAACGACACA
>NZ_JBHIOZ010000015.1:24232-27157 GCF_042195805.1 Bartonella sp. AP57NXGY
TCAAAAAATAACGGCAGAATTTTTTCGACTTGATCTTAAACATGAAAAGAATGATTTATCGGGACATATAACTTTTGACGGTTTTGATGCTTCTCCCTTTTTAAAATCTTCTTTTGTTGATATTCCTAAAATTGATGGCAATTTGAAATGGATTTTAAATGATGCCTCTCTTCTGTTTGAACATGAAGAAAAAAATTGGCAACAGCGACTGTATGGAAAAAGTGGACTTTTAAAGCAAGGTGAATTGACTTTTCATACAGGTGGTGCAGTGCGTATTAGTGGACCTTTTTCTTTTGATGATGAAGGATATTTGACAGCAAAATTTGAACTTGTCCTTATTCAGTCCATGAAGCTTCTTAACACTCTGCAGCGCTTATTTCCCGCGCAAGCCAATAATCTTCAAGCGTTATTTTTTATTTTGGGTGCTTTGCCTAAAAATGCGGACGGCGCTCCCGTTCTTTCCTTGCTCATTAACAATGGGTGGGTAAAACTGGGATTTTTAAAACTTGGTCGTCTTGCTCCACTTTAGGTGTTGTACCAAAGCCTTTTTTCATTTTTACTACCAAATTTCAACTTTTTCTGATTTTCACACTTTTTTGCAATTTTAGAGTGTCAAAATCTATTTTAACAAAATGCGTATTTAATGGTAAAAAAATAGCTATAAAAATAAAAAATTATCACCTACTCCTAACTCGTCCAACCTCTTTTCACTTAGTACAAAATCTTATGTCAAACTACATATAGCAACAGTGTTTCTATGGAAAAAGTGGCATTTTAAAGTATGCTGAATTGCCTTTTTATACAGGTGGTGTGGTACTTGTTAGGAACCTTTTTCTTTATATATGGAATGAGCATATTGCATATATCTGTTTGGGTGTAACCTCTTAAAACAAGTAAATAGCCTAGTTGGAGGAAGATATGAAGTTGTAAAGGGGAAAATCAACATCCATCTTTACTGTCATTTTTTATTCGATTTTACGCATTTCAAAAGCAGTTACAGTTATATCTTTTAAATAATGGATTAAGCTTATCCTTTTATTTCTGATATTTTTTAATGAAGCTATATGTCTTCCACGTAAAACAGAATATATTTGTATTGCATATTTACGCATTTGTTAAAAAAATATTTCTCAGTGCTTCCTATTTCACGATGTCGCCTGTGAATGGTATAAGGATAAAGCCATTAAGCACCATCATCTTTTCGGTTACGGAGTAACAAGCTAGGGGAAAACATCATCATATTTATATTTGCTTATATTTGCTAATTCTCAATCTTACTGCAGCTTTTGGCACTTGAGGCGGTTTATGAGGGGCATTTTTAGTCCTTTCTTTACTGTTTTTATCTATTCGGCTTTCCCATTTGCAATATGCAAGGGGAAATGGGGTTAATTAATTGAATATAAATAGATTTTAAATGAGACAAATTTAGAATATCGGATTATCATAAAAATGATAAAATTATGATTGTAAATCAATATATTATATTTTTATGATGAAGGATATTTGACAGTAAAATTTGAATTTATTTTTTATTTTGAGTGCTCTGTCTAAAAATGCGGGATAGGGTTTCCGTTCTTCCCTTGTTGATTAGTCATGGATGGATAGAACGGAGCAAAAGCTTAGCTGTTTTGTACTGCTTTTAAGTCTGAAAGTTTATGTTTTTAGGGTGAGAAATCAATCCTGTTGTTTTTTTGAAATTGTTGCAAACAATTCTATTGTGATAAATAGCGAGATTTTTATTTTTGGTGTTATGTCTAAAATGCAAACTTCTGCTCTGTCTTAGTTGGTTTGTTGTGGTGGTGGGATAGAACGGGAGATTGAGGGGGTCGTTTTGTATTTTCTTTAGGTTTGAAAGCCAATATTTTGAAGTTGAGAAATCAATCCTGCTGCAAAAGTAAAACGAGAAATATTGAGATCATTTTCAATAAGGGCGCTAATGCGGTTTGTAATGTTGTGAATATGATCTTCTTCTGTTTTTTTCCAAGTGTCAAAAGGATCTTTTTTCTTTCCATAATTTTTGAGGATTTTCATAACGATTTGCCGAAAGCTTTCAGAAACATTTTCTTTGGCTTGGCTTAAAGCCATACTATCATAATAATCTACTACAGGAATTATACGACTTGCTTCGTTAATGCGGTTTATACGAATGATTTGCGCAAGTGAAAAGTAGATCTCTGCGGTTTTAATAAGATCACTGTTGCTTTGTTTTGCAATCAAAGAAATATCACAGATTGTTGAAGCAGCTTCCAAGAGAGCTAATTGTTTCGCTAATGCTTTTGGTGCTCCCTCTTCGCTGTAGTGTAATGCTTTTTCTTCAATCTTTTGCTTAATATCGTTGCCGTGAGAATGCATAAGCTCTTTTTCAATAACGCTACGGGCTTGTTTTATTGTTTTTACAATTTCTTCTAATGGACGTGAGAGATCTATGTTGTGCAAACCCCAATTGGTTGTTTCAAAGAGCATTGGGGTCATTGTTGCGTAGAATTTATTTTGGACAAGACCGGGTATTTTATTATCAAGCTTATCAATTTGCTCAGACAATTGAGGAATTTCGAAACCATCGCGGATGGCAATGAAAACGCGAATAATATTTTCAGTCTTTTGTTCTGTTGCATCGTGTAGTCTATTAACAAAAGTGGGGCCTCCACGATTTACAATATCGTTGGCAATCAGCGTTGCGATAATATTACGACGCAATTGATGGTTAATAACTTCCTTCTTAAAATTTTCTTGAATTTGGGTTGGAAAATAGTTCAGCAAGGCTGTATTGAAATAGTGATCATCAACAATGGGGCTATTAGCAATTTCTTCTTTTAAGGTCAATTTAGCATAGGCAAAAATAACGGCGAGTTCTGGACGGAGAAGACCTTTGCCTTGGGTTGTTCTTTGTCGTAAAATTTGCTCATCAGGGAGTATTTCAACTCT
>NZ_JBHIOZ010000016.1:0-3552 GCF_042195805.1 Bartonella sp. AP57NXGY
CTCAATTCCAAATTGATGCAGCAATATCCATTTATGGGATTAACGGAGCCTGCTAACATTTTGGTTATGCCTGGATATCACGCATCTTCCATTGCAAGCAAAATGTTACAAGAACTCGGTGAAGCAACTATCATTGGTCCTATTTTAATTGGATTGGAAAAATCTGTCCAAATTGTACCGTTTAGTGGGAGCGATACAGATGTTGTCAATATTGCAATGCTTGCGGCTTATCATGCCGCAAAAGTCGTCTAAAGGAAAAAAGCCCCTAATATACCAATAATATATCAAGGGGCTTTTTGATAGCAAAAAAATAAATTTTTTAAGAGGGCTGTATTTGATTGTCTTTTTGCTCTTCAGAAAGACGCTTTTGGAAGAGTGCTGCAAAATCAATAGGATCAATCCACAAAGGTGGAAAACCACCACTTTGAGTAGCATCAGATATAATTTGGCGAGCAAATGGAAATAAAAGACGGGGACATTCAATAAAGACCAGTGGCATAACATGTTCTTGTGGAATGTTTTTAAGGTGAAAAACACCACCGTAAATAAGTTCTACATGAAATAAGGTTTCAGTTTCATCATTGGCTTTGACGGAGAGAGACAAAACGACATCATAATTGTCATCACCAATTGGGTTAGCATTGACGTTAATATTGATATCAATTTGTGGTGATTTTTCACGTGCACGTAATGAACGAGGAGCACCAGGGTTTTCGAATGATAAATCTTTTAAATATTGAGTTAATACAGCAAAAACCGGCTCTCCACCACTGTTATTCATTTCATCTTCGGCCATACGACAAACCTCTTCCATTATAATATGTATATTTATTTTAGATCTAAAGACCAGATTGGTTATCACGCCTTGCAAAAGGTTGCAAGAAATGCGCTCTTTATCTTGAATATTTTTTTAGTTTGTTACAGATTTTTTAGGCATTTCAATGGTTATCATCATTTTTGCGCCATGGAGATTCTGTCGTATCATGAATTGTGTAATCTTCTGCTTTTAGATCAATTATTTTTTCAGAGTCATTTTTTCTTTTAGTATTGGGATTCATTTTGTTTTTTAATGATGCAAAGAAATGCCAAGCAACAGAGCGAATTGGTTTAATAAGAAGTAATATTCCCAAAAGGTCAGTTACAAAGCCGGGAAGAATAAGTAAAATTGCACTAAACATGATGAAAGCATCATTAATAATATTATTCTCTAATGTGCGTCCTTGGATAAGTTCATTTTGTATATTTTTTAAGAGGCTAATCCCTTGAATTCGCAATAAAACAACCCCAACTATGGTTGTGAGAATAACCAAGCTCAAGGTTGCCAAAATACCAATTTCTTGACCAACAAAGATAAAACCAGCAATCTCGATTAAAAGAATGCAAAGAAAGATAACAACAAAAAAACGAGGATTTATAGAATAAAGTTTTATCACATGAAAGTTTCCTTCTAGATGAGTAGGGGGAGAAATTCTTAAGAGAACTCCGTTTAAATACAAAATCTATAAAAATATTTGAATGATAAGATTCCTTATTTTACATATTTATTGATAAATGGTATTGACTGCAATGTTTATTAGAGACTTAAGCTTTGGAGATTGACAGCGCCTATGGAATTTGACGTTATACTTGTCATAGCTCTTGTTGTTATGGTTGTTATTTTTGTGCAACTCCGTAATGTATTAGGGAAACGAATTGGGTTTGAAAAGCCACCCTTTGATCCTTATTCACGACGTTCTAAAAAACAAGTTGAAGCAGAAACGGCTGATAATATTGTTTCGTTCCCTCATCAGAAAAATTCACAAAAAGACGACTTTAGTGAAATTGATAAAATTTCACCGGAGGGGAGTGTTTTGAATAAAAATTTGCGGGAATTTCATAGAATTGATCCTCATTTTTCTCCTCAACTTTTTATAAAAGGTGCACAAATTGCGTATGAAATGATTGTAACAGCTTTTGCCAAAGGTGATCGCAATCAACTTAAAAGCTTGCTTTGTCAGGATGTTTTTGAGAGCTTTTGTATGGCTATTGAGCAACGAGAAAAAAATAAAGAAAGAATAGAATTCACTTTTGTTGGAATTAATAAGGCCGAATTTGTTGCGGCGGCAATACAAGAAAAAGATGAACTTTTAACGATACGTATTGTCAGTGAGATGATTTCTGTTACTTATAATGAACAGGGCGAGCGTATAGACGGTGATCCTGATGCTATTGTAGAAATCAGGGATATTTGGACTTTTGTTCGCAATAGTTTATCGTCAGATCCCAACTGGAAGCTTTTTGCTACAGAAAATGAAAATTAAAATACTTTTTGTTTTTCTTCCATAAGCATTCAATGATTTATGAGAAATTAAAATGTCCTCAAGTAAATGGAGACAAAAAAGAGATTTATTGGCTTCACAAGATCGTCTTTTATGGGAGATGGTTTGTCGTACGATAACACCGCTTCACGGTAAGATGCTCTCTTCTGCTTCAGAAACTATTGCAAATATTAATGATAAAAAACAGCCTGTAACTCAAATCTCCTCATTGTCTCAGGAAAATCAACAACCCTCGACAATTATTAAAAGAGAAAAGAGGTCAGTTACACAAGCACAAAAGATTCATTTCTTTGATCATGTTGCATATCGTAAAATTTCCCAAGGTCGTTGTCCTCTTGAGGCGCGTCTTGATCTCCATGGTTATATACAGGAAGAAGCTTATTTTTTCTTAAAAAAATTTCTACAGTCCTCTCAGCAGAGAGGATTGCGTTATGTCCTTGTGATTACAGGAAAAGGACGATCCGTTGGGAGCGATGGAGCTTTGTATAGATTTGTTCCGTATTGGTTATCAACACCAGCTTTTCGATATTATGTCCACGCGTTTGAGCAAGCAGCGCGTCAGCATGGCGGAGAAGGTGCGCTTTATGTTTGGTTGCGCCGTTTTGTGTCGGGAGAAGGAAAGTGATGTTATTGTGGTCGCTCTAGATTTTATATTTATTTATACTTATAATTTATTGTTTTTGTATATTTCGTAAGAGCCTTGAATACAATATTCCCTTCTTTATAATTTTTTATAAAAAATTATAAAGATATTATTTTACATTCTACGTATTGCTTCACGCTTTTGTTTATCGCATTCTTTAACGGGGCACATCCCTCACGCAAAACAGAATGACATTGAATTGCATGTATTCACAGGCTTGTTTTAAAGAAATATCTCTCAACGCTCCCAAGCCTATTTTGCGACGGCATCCGTGAAGAGTATAATGATAAATCCATGAAGCACCCCCTATCTTTATACTTAATAAAAGGGCAATCTGGCATCATCATACACTTTGCCATCTCCCAATGTTGCAACAACCCTTTAAGTCCTTGGCACTTGAAAGCATTTATAAGAGGCATGCTTTTCTTTAAGTGTTTTTAACTCTCCACAGTTCTCATCTCGCTCGTGACGCCCAAACAAAAGATTTTGATTGATTCAATATAAGAGGACTTAAAATGAGAGAGATATAAATGGATCTCATTCAGGTTGCAAAGCGATAAATTATTTTTATAAACCACAGCATTACTCTAT
>NZ_JBHIOZ010000016.1:3652-13610 GCF_042195805.1 Bartonella sp. AP57NXGY
ATTAAAAGCTCCATTAAATTTCTTTCTCATAATAATTCGATAATTAAAATTTAATAGCGAAGCGCAGAAGGCGTAGAATACGAGATTCAATTGAGGATATTACACTCTTATCCGACGTCTTTCAGATATTGGTTGAAATGCTAGCTTAGCATGAAAGGCACAATAGGGGCTATTTTCATCAGAATCTGCACCACAAAAATGAAAATCTGCTGATAATGGATCGCCAACCGGCCATCTACATGTATTTTCACTCAATTGTAGAAGATTAAGTTGACGTGATATAGGCACAACTACATTGGATTTTGTGGACATATCAACTTCTTTTACATCTTCCACTACAAATTCTGTCTTTAAAGCGGTTTCTTCAATACTTACAGATGATGTGTTTATTGGCGATACCGTGGATGTGTTGCGACGCACACGTGGAGATGATGGGCTGCTACTTCCCACGGGAGTTTTTTGCGCACGCGTGGTGCTTCCTTGTGCTGTCTTACCACGTCCTGGTAACTTTAATCGATGTACTTTGCCGATGACTGCATTTCTGCTGACCCCACCCAATTGAGCAGCAATTTGACTTGCACTTAACCCTTCACTCCAAAGCTTTTTAAGAAGCTCAACGCGTTCACATGTCCAACCCATACCAGCACTCCATTCCGATTACGTCACTAAGATGCTCTCCCCCGTTGCATCTTCAAATGTTTAAATAATGTTTTCATTACGCTGAATGAAAGAACTTTACACTCTACGTGAGCATAAAAAAATCATCCAACCTGTGGATTTACAAATCAAAACACATCATCTTGCTTATTATATTGTAAATTACAATATGCACTCACTCTATGACAAGAGTCTTTACCTCTTAAAGAGTTTATTTAGAATGTTTTCCCCAACTTGCAAATCAATCATAGGTTAAACTTTCACTTTTGTTTAAGGCTTTTTCCCAAAATGCTTATTTGTAGAACCTTCATTGACTTTTTTTCAATTGGTGTAATGATCTATTCTATAGGTGTAATCACTAATCGTAATGAAATGTTGAAAGCACCGTAACGAAATATACCATGCTGTTTTATTTGTAGTGTTGCTTTGTATATATATATATTGAAAAGACTAAAATATAAAGGGAATTATGATGGATGCCGTCTCTATACAACCACTTTATGAATGCTTCGCAAGACGAAATTTGCATTTTGAACAAGGGCATGGTGTATGGCTTATTTCCGATAAAGGAGAACATTATCTTGATTTCACATCTGGTATTGCTGTTAACGCATTAGGGTATTCATATCCAAAATTGGTTGATACGCTCAAAATACAAGCTGAAAAACTTTGGCATATTTCTAATATTTTTCAATCTCCTGAACAGGCATCTTTTGCCACGCGGCTTTGTGCAAATAGTTTTGCGGATAAGGTTTTTTTCTGCAATTCAGGTACTGAAGCATTGGAGTGCGCATTCAAAACGGCACGCCATTATTACTATGCTGCTGGTCATTCAGAACGCATTGAAATAATTACTTTTGAAGGGGCATTTCATGGACGTACACTTGCTGCACTTGCTGCGACTGGGCATGAAAAATATCTTGAAGGCTTTGGACCTAAAGCTGGTGGATTTATTCAAGTACCTTTTTGTGATGAAGTCGCTTTGCGTAACGCTATTAATAAAAATACCGCCGCTATTCTTATTGAACCTATTCAAGGAGAAGGAGGAATACGAACGGTCCCTCATGAATATTTAAGATTTTTGCGCAAAATATGCGATGATAATGGTCTGTTATTGATTTTAGATGAAGTCCAAACGGGTATAGGACGAACAGGAAAGCTTTTTGCTTATGAATGGAGTGATATCACGCCTGATATTCTTACCCTCGCAAAAGGATTAGGAGGGGGATTTCCATTAGGTGCTTGCCTTGCAACGGATAAAGTTGCAAAAAGCATGACACTTGGGACACATGGCTCAACCTTTGGAGGAAATCTTCTTGGAATGGCTGTAGGAAATAGTGTTCTTGATGTTTTGTTAGAGCCAAGTTTTCTTAACCATGTTCAGCGTATGGGGGATAAACTAAAAAGTGGACTTTTGCACATTCTCAATATCTATCCTGATATTATCTGCGCAGTTCAGGGGATGGGGCTTATGTTGGGTATTCAGTGTATTGTACCTTCAAATCTTGTCGTTAATGCTTTGGAAAATGAATATCTCTTAAGCGTTGCAGCCAACAACAACGTTGTGCGCTTATTGCCTCCTCTTATCATTAGGGAAGAAGAAATAGATGAAAGTTTACATCGTATTGAAAAAGCAATAGCGTATCTTTCACAAGTAAACAAAGAAAGACAAATATCACACACATGACAAATGCTCTTCGTCATTTCACGGACTTATCCATTTTAACGCCAGCAATAGCACGTGCACTGATCGATTATGCAAAGATCCTTAAAGCATCTTTTAAAGCAGGAAAAGGTTCAAAACCTTTTATAGGTAAAACACTTGCGATGATTTTTGAAAAACCATCCACACGAACCCGTATTTCATTCGATATCAGTATGCGCCAGCTTGGCGGAGATACAATCATGCTCACGGGTTCAGAGATGCAACTTGGTCATAGTGAAACCATAGCTGATACGGCGCGCGTTTTATCCCGTTTTGTGGATATCGTGATATTGCGAACAACGAAACACCAACGTATGCTCGAATTGGCACAATATGCACAAATTCCTGTCATTAATGCCCTTACAGATGATACACATCCTTGCCAAATTCTAGCAGATATCTTAACCTATGAGGAGCATCGGGGGCCAATTGCTAGCAAAATATTTGCGTGGATGGGGGATGGTAATAATGTGCTTCATTCCTTAATTGAAGCTGCAGCTCTTTTTGGTTTTCATTTGCGTATTGCCACACCAAAGGGCAGTGAACCACAGGAACAATTTGTACATTGGGCACGTGAGCGGGGAGCACATCTTATGCTAACCCATGATCCCCAAAAAGCGGCTCAAGATGCTGATTGTATTATGACCGATACATGGGTCTCCATGGGACAAGAATTTCGTGCTCGCAGTCATTCTATTTTTCAGCCTTATCAAGTCAATGAATCTCTCATGAAATTAGCAAAATCTGATGCTCTTTTTATGCATTGTCTTCCTGCTCATCGTGGTGAAGAAGTGGTTGATTCTGTGATTGATGGACCGCACTCCGTTGTTTTCGATGAGGCTGAAAATCGTCTTCATGCTCAAAAAGCAATTCTTTCTTGGTGTTTACAAGATGCGTTTTTCTCTCCACAATAGCCTCCCTACAACAAATTATATAAAAAAGGCAAAGCTATGAGTGAACAAGCTAAAGATGAAGCCTCTCTCAACAACAACTTCTTGCATGAAGATGATAGTGTTATTCCCTTTCAAGTTGAAGAACTTGATATCCGTGGACGTGCCGTACAACTTGGGGAAACTTTAAATTCTATTCTTAACAGACATCAATACCCTGAACCGGTTTCTTATCTTCTAGCAGAAGCTTTACTTTTAACGGTTCTGTTTGGAACTTCTCTAAAACTTACGGGAAAATTTATTTTACAAACTCATTCCGATGGACCAGTTAATATGTTGGTGTGCGATTTTTTGCCTCCTTCAAGTTTACGTGGATACGCTCGTTTTGATAAAGAACAGCTTAAACAAGCCATAGACAATGGTCAAACCTCTTCAGAAACACTTTTAGGAAAAGGCACTTTAGCTTTCACAATTGATCAAGGTCCCCATATGCAACCCTATCAAGGGATAGTTGCATTAGATGGATCAAATTTACAAGAAGCTTCTCGTATTTATTTTGATCAATCAGAACAAATTCCTACCGATATCCGTCTGGCTGTTGCTATATTAATTAATCGTGACCAACAAGGAAAACAGCAGAAAAGCTGGCGAGCTGGAGGTATTTTGATCCAACTTTTACCCCAAGAATCGTCTCATCATAAAATAGATGCCCCTCATCAAAAGCGAGAAGAAACGAAAACTCATACCCAATTGGATAACCAATGGCAGGAAGCTAAAATACTCATGGCAACGATTGAAAGTTCAGAATTAACAGATCCCCAAGTCGGTAGTAAACAGCTCTTGTTCCGTCTTTTTCATGAACAAGGTATTAGAGTTTTTAACCCTTTTTCTCTTGTCGATCAATGTTCTTGTTCACACGAAAAAATTAAAGGAATCCTAGAAGGCTTTTCTATTGATGAACGCAATAAAATGGTTAAAAATAAATATATTTCAGTCACATGTGAATTTTGCTCAAAAACATATTGTTTTACACCGCAAGAATTTTTAGAAGAAAAAACATAATCAAATATTTTTCATAAAAAATGATGATTGCAACAAAAGCCTATTTTATTTGCGTCATAAAAGTTTACGCATAAGCTCATATGAACTTCTAGAATATTTCTTGTCTTAGAGTTTTTTTAGTGTATACGAGTGATCGTTCTGTTGAGATCGGTAATTACGTCATAGAGTGCTTAAAAAAGAGTTCTCTGTAAAATATATTTTCTCTTCTCGAAAAAGCTTCTTTTGTACTTTTTACATCTCAAAAGTTTATTTCTTACAATGAATTCTTTTATAATTTTCATTGATAAATTGATTATGTACTCATAACTTATCTTCTCTGTTAAATGAGACTTTTTGATTGTAGTCATATTTTCTTACTCGAATTTATCTTATTAAGACTCAATAAAGCTTATTAGTTATAATCATAAGGGAAATTATCGAGAGAATAAGAATGTATAGATTCAATATAGACTTTATGGAGTCTATTACGAACAGATAAGTGTAATGGGAATAAATATAACAATGACGCTGCAAAAGAGCAGATTTATTATTTTATAAAGATGAGAATAGTGGTGAAGTCCCCTCATAACAATGTGTATTTCAGATAAAAAAGCGGAGAAAAAATACTATATGATTTTGAAAACAATAGTTGGTTGCTGTCACTAAGCTAACGATGGTTCTATAGCAATATTGTTTTGTCCAAATAATCAAAAATAAAGCTCCCAAACAGATATTTCTTTACACATGTTTTTGAATCAACAATGGTAATGCTCTTGTAAAATTTTTCTAAGAAGAATGATGGTCCGTATAAATAAAATAGCATACATAGCATGATAAAACGTTATGTTTTTACAAACCTGCATTATTTTTCTTCTGTCATAATCGCTTGTTCAATTTTTGGTAGAATTTTTTTTTGATAAATTTGCCATGTTAAGGGACCAACATGTTTGGCAATAATGATGCTCTCTTTATTCAAGAGAAAGGTTTCTGGAGGTCCATATATTCCCCAATCAATGGCTGTATATCCTGAAACATCAAAGCCAATAAATTTAAAAGGATTACCAAAACTGTTTAAAAAGCGCAGGGCGTTTGTTTTATTGTCTTTGTAATTAATACCAATCAGATCAAAACGTTTATCTTGTGCAATTTGCATAAGAATAGGATGCTCTTCGCGACAGGGCAAACACCAAGAACCCCAAAAATTGACCAATGTGACACGTCCTTTAAACTGTTTTGAATTGAGATAACTGTCTTTATCAAGAAGAGGAAGATAAATATTGGGAGCAGGTTTTTCAGCTAATGCGTTTGGGAGAAGAGAAGAATCTTGAAGGTGTTTTTTATCCATAAAGTTGAAAAAAAACATCATGAGAAGAAGAAAAAGCACAAATGGTCCAAAAAAAACAAGCAGAACAGGCAAAGATATATTTTTTTTAAGTTTTGGAGGGATGTTTTTCATTATACTTTTCTTTTTGTGACAGCTCTTTTTTGTTTAGCTGTTGGAGAATTTTTTTTTGGTAGAGGGCTTTGCAAAGAATATATCCAATAAGACATAAGAGGGATATTGCAGAAAGCACATAGCTTAAAACAACAATTTGCTCGTGTTTAAGGGTGCTCAGGAAAAAATCAATTTTCTGAGATAGATTTCCTAAAAGTCCGCCGTGGATGCCATTTAGGTCGAGCATGATGAAGCGTCCTGTTGTTGTGCACGACGGGATTTTTTAATCTGAAGTATTCGGATATAATGACGATTGATTTCATTTCGCATAGCCATCAAATAAAGAGCAATAAACATAAAGATGAAACAAAAGAGCATTGTTATAAGGGGCCATAACATAGCATTGTCGATTGTTGATCCTCCAGCACGTAACAATGATGCTGGTTGATGCAATGTATTCCACCAATTAACGGAAAATTTAATAACAGGGATATTAACAAATCCAACAAGTGTAAGAATTGCAGTAGCACGAGCGGCTTTTACTTGGTTGTCAAAAGCACGCCCAAGCAGGATAATGGAGAGATAGATAAAAAGCAGAATTAAAACTGATGTTAACCGTGCATCCCAGACCCACCATGTTCCCCATGTAGGTCGCCCCCAAAGTGCTCCTGTCATGAGAGCCAAGGCGGTAAAAATTGCCCCAATAGGCGCTCCACATTTAAGTGCCACGTCAGCAAGATGATATTTCCAAATCAGATTTCCTAATGCTGCTGCACTCATCGTTACATAGCAGAATGTAGACAACCACGCAAAGGGTACATGAAGGTACATAATCTTAACAGTAATGCCTTGTTGATAGTCATCAGGGGAATGCATCACTAGAATAAGCCCTAAGATAAGGAAACACAATGTTATGCCGGCCAACCAAGGTAAGACGACTCTGCTTATTTTCATGAAAAGGGTGAAACTTGCAGGGAGTAACCTGATTTTATATGTACGAGATAGTTTATTCATAAAATTCATAATAGGCAGAGTTTTGCTATGCGGCAATCATCTTTTATTATTCTGATAAAAGTTTAAGCGTTATCGCAGCAACAAAAGAGCTAAAGAGACTCAAAAGAAGTGAAAAAGCGCTGAGAAGAGCTAGAGAAGTGAGAAAAGAGGTATTTGGGTTTATTGGGGCTGTAGCAGCGGAAACACCAAAAATCATAATTGGAATGATCCACGGCAAGATAATGATAAAAATAAGCAAAGTACTGTGCAACAATGAGGTTGCGAGTGCAGCGCCTATAGCACCAATAAAAATAATAGCTGGTGTTCCGCATAAAAGGGTAAGTATTGTTGTAAAAGTTATTACTACATCTAAATGGAGCATGAGGGCTAAAATAGGTGTGGCAAAAATAAGAGGAAGCATTGTTCCTACCCAATGGGCAAGACATTTTGTAAAGACAATTAGTGTAAAACTTTGTCTTTTTCCTGAAAGGATAAATTGGTCGAGATTACCATCATCGCGATCGATTTGGAAAAGTTTGTTCAGATTGAGGAGTCCTGCAAGAAGGGCTCCAAACCACAATATACCTGGTCCTATTTGTGCAAGAGTTTTGGGATCTGGTCCAATGGCAAAGGGGGTTATGACAACAACAGCGATAAAAAACAATAATCCTGTTAGTGAAGTGGCTTGTAGCGCTAATAATAGTTTAAGATCACGCCAGAACAGTGCTTTCATTTTATTCTCTCCTAGAGAGGTAAAAATTTTTCCAGAGCGATTTTATGGTTTTCTGGAATGCCTATGGAATTATGAGTTGCAGCGATAATCATACCTCCTTGATTGAGATGACGCTGGAAAATACGAGCAAGGAGTTTTTGAGCATGGTTATCAAGCCCAGATATTGGTTCATCTAAAATCCAAAGAGGACGATAGGAGAGCAAAAGGCGCGCAATAGCTACGCGTCTTTGTTGTCCAGTTGACAGGGCGTTAAAGGGTAAATGTTCAAGGTTAGAAAGACCAATATCGGCAAGAGCTTCATGCGCAAAACGTAAATGTTGACCGTAAAAATCTGCCCAAAATTGCAAATTATCAATGACAGATAAGAGAGGTTTCATAGCATTTTGAGGACCAAGATAATGACAAGCAGTTGCAACAGGGTATATTTGATCATGGTCTTTAAGTATTATATGACCTTCAGCAGCCTCAAGAAGACCGACAATGATTCGGAGTAATGTAGACTTTCCGATACCATTAGGACCGGTGATTGTCATAAGTTGCTGTGAAAATAAACAAAAAGAAAGACCTTGAAACAGAATTTCCTCGTTTCTGTAAGCGGCTAAATCTTTGCCTGATAACACCATGTGATTGCCTATTTTGTTTTTATTTTCATATTCTTTATTGCATTATAGAATAAAAAACACATTTTTTATGCAATTGTACCTAGAATAGTTCTAGAAATAGTTCTATAAGGGATACCTTACATCAATATCTGGTGTAAAATGGTTTCTGGCGCTGATTTCTGCATTATGCCTAGAGGGTGGAGGGGGAAATGGATGGCGGAGGTAATTGCGTCTGCGCTCAAGCTGCGACCTTGACTCGTAGTTTGTGTTGTTCATTCCTAGAAATTGGGTGGTTATAGTATGAGGGTGGACAGTCATGACTCAAATTGATAGCTTTAATTGTCGTAGAGTATTAAATGTTGGTGGCAAAGAATATACTTATTATAGCTTGATTGAAGCGGAGAAGAACGGACTTGAAGGTGTTTCTCGTTTACCGTTTTCGATGAAAGTTATTCTCGAAAATTTATTGCGATTCGAAGATGGTCGCACAGTTAAAAAAGAGGATATCTTCAATGTTGCTAAGTGGTTAAACGACAAAGGGAGCGCTGGGGCAGAAATTGCTTACCGTCCTGCACGTGTTCTTATGCAGGATTTTACAGGTGTTCCAGCAGTTGTTGATCTTTCTGCAATGCGTGATGCTATGGTTAAACTTGGTGGTAACGCTGAAAAAATCAATCCTCTCATTCCCGTTGATCTCATCATTGATCACTCAGTTATTGTTGATGCTTTTGGCAATTCCATGGCTTTTAAGGAAAACGTTGAGCATGAATATGAACGCAATGGTGAACGCTATCGTTTCCTTAAATGGGGGCAACAAGCCTTTCAAAATTTTCGCGTTGTTCCTCCAGGAACAGGGATTTGTCATCAGGTTAACTTAGAATATTTAGCACAATGTGTATGGATGAAGAATGAAGAGGGCTGTGAGACGATTTATCCTGACACCTGTGTGGGAACTGATTCGCATACGACTATGGTAAATGGTTTAGGGGTTTTAGGTTGGGGTGTTGGTGGTATTGAAGCAGAAGCAGCAATGTTAGGCCAACCTGTTTCTATGTTGTTACCTGAAGTGATTGGTTTTCGTCTAACAGGTAAACTTAAGGAAGGTGTAACAGCCACCGATCTCGTATTAACGGTGACCCAAATGCTACGTCGGAAGGGTGTTGTCGGTAAATTTGTTGAGTTTTTTGGTCCTGGTTTGGAGCATATGACGCTTGCTGATCGGGCAACGATTGGAAATATGGCACCTGAATATGGAGCAACGTGTGGTTTTTTCCCAATTGATAAGGAGACAGTGCGTTATCTCAATATGACAGGGCGTGATGAAAGTCGGATTGCCTTAGTGGAGGCTTACACCAAAGCACAAGGGATGTGGCATGATGAAATGGTGGCTCATCCCATTTTTAGTGATACAATTGAATTAGATATGGGAACCGTTGTCCCTTCTATGGCTGGTCCTAAACGTCCTGAAGGACGTATTGCATTGGAAAATGTTGGGCAGGGTTTTGAGAAGGCATTGGTCGAAGACTATAAGAAGACTTCTGGACAAGATAAGCGTTATCAGGTTGAGGGTGAAGAATATACGCTTGGTCACGGTGATGTGGTGATCGCTGCGATTACGTCGTGTACGAATACATCGAATCCAAGTGTTCTTATTGCAGCGGGTCTTTTGGCACGAAATGCTGTGGCAAAGGGTCTTAAGAGTAAACCATGGGTAAAAACTTCTCTTGCACCTGGTTCACAAGTCGTTGAAGCTTACCTTCAAAATTCGGGTCTGCAAAAAGATTTAGATGCATTAGGATTTAACTTAGTAGGATTTGGGTGCACAACATGTATTGGGAATTCTGGTCCTTTGCATCCAGCTATTTCCAAAACGATTAATGACAATGGTATAATTGCATCTGC
>NZ_JBHIOZ010000016.1:13710-24989 GCF_042195805.1 Bartonella sp. AP57NXGY
ACATGTATTGGGAATTCTGGTCCTTTGCATCCAGCTATTTCCAAAACGATTAATGACAATGGTATAATTGCATCTGCGGTTCTTTCAGGAAATCGTAATTTTGAAGGGCGTGTTTCCCCTGATGTGCAAGCGAATTATTTAGCTTCACCACCGTTAGTTGTTGCACATGCGCTCATCGGGACGGTGTGTAAAGATTTAACCAAGGAGCCTCTAGGTGAAGATTCAAATGGCCACCCCATTTATTTGAGAGATATTTGGCCAACTTCTCAAGAAATACAGGAGTTTATCGAAAAAAATGTCACGCGGAAGGTTTTTGCCGAAAAGTATGCAGATGTTTTTAAGGGAGATGAAAATTGGCAAAAAGTTCAGATTCCTACGGGTTCTACCTATTCTTGGGATGAGCAATCCACCTATGTACGCAATCCACCTTATTTCGATGATATGCAGAAAACACCTGATATCTTACCAGATATTAAAGATGCACGGATTTTAGGTTTATTTGGTGATAAAATCACGACGGATCATATTTCTCCTGCTGGTTCTATTAAAGCAGCTTCTCCTGCCGGAAAATATTTAATGGATCATGGTGTTAAAGTGGCTGATTTTAATCAGTATGGAACGCGTCGTGGGAATCATGAAGTTATGGTGCGTGGGACCTTTGCCAATATTCGCATTCGTAATTTCATGTTAGGGGAAAATGGTCGAGAAGGAGGTTATACGGTTCATTATCCGTCAGCGGTAGAACAAACCATTTACGATGCAGCAATGGCGTATAAACAAGAAGGTATTCCACTCGTTGTTTTTGCAGGTATTGAATATGGTAATGGATCATCTCGCGATTGGGCTGCCAAGGGGACCAATCTTCTTGGTGTCAAAGCAGTGATTGTGCAGTCTTTTGAAAGGATTCATCGCTCTAATCTTGTTGGTATGGGCATTGTCCCTTTTGTTTTTGAGGAGGGGCTAAGTTGGAAATCTTTAGGCTTAAAGGGAGATGAAAAGGTGACAATTGAAGGGATTCATAACTTGAAACCTCGTCAAAAGACTGTAGCGAAAATTACTTTTTCTGATGGTACGGTAAAAACCGTTCCATTATTATGCCGTGTTGATACTGAAGATGAGCTAGATTATTTGCATCATGGTGGAATTTTGCAATATGTCTTGCGTAAGTTAGCCGTTTAAATTCTTTTGTTTGTTAAGGAATATCTATTATTAAGCTATAAAGTTGCGGATCAAAGAGTTTGGCTTCGTTTTTTTATGGCTATCTTTGAAAATCTAATTGACGTTAGCTTTAGGATTGCGCTATAACCCACACGGTTATAGGCAGCTTTATAGTTTTGCTTGGGTTGGATTTATTTATATTGGTAGAGTTGTTATTGAGACTTATTTTACCAAGGTGTTGAAAGAGAGATTATATTTATGGCGAATACACCTTCTGCTCGAAAAGCGGTGCGCAAGGTTGCGGCGCGCGCACAGGTTAATAAGGCCCGCCGTTCACGCGTTCGTACTTTTATACGTAAGTTTGATGATGCTTTAGCGGGTGGCGATAAGGCATCTGCAGAGATTGCATTTAAGAATTTTGAGCCTGAAATTATGCGTGCAGTTTCTAAAGGGGTTTTTCATAAAAATGCTGCTGCGAGGAAAGTATCGCGTTTAGCTAAACGTTTGAAGGCTCTCAGCGTTTAAGCTTTTTCTCCTTTAATTGAGAACAAAGCCAGTATCCATGAGGATGCTGGCTTTTTGTTTATTATTTCAAAAGTTTCTATTGAAAATAAGAATCGATAATGATTCTCCACTTGAAAAAGGAGAGAAAGTTTATAGGGGGAGGTATGGTTATCCACAAGCTTTGTGGATTTGTACAGAGTCTTTTTTGTCAAGCATTTTATTTTTTTTTTTAAATCTGAAGAGATTCTTTAATTATTGGTAAATTTAGAGAAAAAAAATGAATTGAATCAATATTTTTTTCAGTCCTCATTAATATAAGCATTTTTTTCGGGTTTTTTGATTTTATTTTGACCTCTTGCATTTTACCTCTGCTGTTTTGTATGGTTCTTATGAAGACTAAGAAGCATGAAGGGGTCACATCAGCGCATTATTCTGTATTTTGTTGAATACAAGATGTTTTGATTTAGGCTTTTCGAAACTTTTGTGTTGGAGAGGTTTTCTGACGGTTTTTTAGTTTTCTTAATGGATATGTTTACCATTTTAGAAGGGTGGGTCATATCATGAGTGCAAGTAAATCTTATTGGTCATCTTTGTTAGTAGGGTTGTGATGAGGCTATCCTAGGGGAGGGTGAGTAATCTTATTTGGGGTAGGGCGTTTTGCCTTCGCTAGATTTATTTTAGTTGTTTGGCAGGACAAAATTTTATTTTTATCAGGATGGAAGATGGTGGATAAATTGAACTCTAAAGCTAGTTCCTTTAAAAGGGTTTCGGTAAATATCCTGTCGGCAGAGAACATAATAAAGAATAGGATGACGGAAAGTGATGAGAACGTTTGTAGAAATGCTTCTATAGGGCATTCTATTGTTTCAGAGGAGGAAAGTGCGGCGGCTTTTATACGTGTTATGGCGCAATTAAAGGTGCAGGTTGGTGTTGAGGCTTATACCAGTTGGTTTGGACGTGTGAAGCTTGCTGAATATAGTCATACTCTTGTAAAGCTTTCTGTTCCTACTGCTTTTTTACGTTCATGGATTAATAATCACTATGGTTCTCTTTTGACTCATTTATGGAAACAAGAGAATTCAGCAATTCTTCGTGTTGAAGTTATTGTTCGTGGTATGGAACGCGTTTCAAGAGATGTCGTTTGTAAAAGAAGTGTTCCTCCTGTTGTGCTAGAGGAGCAGGCGACTTCATCTTTTGTTGAAAGTTGCGCAGAGCATTCAGTTAAGAATTCTCAAACGGGAGTTTTTGGATCTCCACTTGATTCTCGCTATACTTTTGAAAGTTTTGTTGAGGGGGCTTCTAATCGTGTTGCTTTAGCAGCTGCGCGTTCCATTGCAGAGGGGCATAAAAGTGCCTTACGTTTTAATCCTCTTTTTATTCACGCATCTGTTGGCTTAGGAAAAACACATTTGCTTCAAGCGATTGCTGCTTCTGCATTGAAGCGTTTAACGTCTGCGCGCGTTATTTATTTAACTGCTGAATATTTTATGTGGCGTTTTGCAACAGCTATTCGTGATAATGATGCTCTTTCTTTTAAAGAACAGCTTCGTGATATCGACCTTTTGATTATTGATGATATGCAGTTTTTGCAGGGTAAGTCGATACAACATGAGTTTTGCCATTTGCTTAATATGTTGCTTGATAGTGCAAAACAGGTTGTTGTCGCTGCAGATCGTCCACCAGCAGAATTAGAATCGCTTGATCTTCGCGTTCGCTCTCGTCTTCAGGGAGGGGTAGCTCTTGAAATTGAAGCACCAGATTATGAAATGCGTTTGCAAATGTTGCGCCAGCGGTTGAAGGTGGCACAACAAGATGATGGCATGGTATCAATTTCTGATGATATCTTGGAATATATTGCGAAAACGGTTTTAGGGTCGGGGCGTGATATTGAAGGTGCGTTTAATCAGCTCTTGTTTCGTCAATCTTTTGAGTCTGATTTATCTTTAGAGCGGATTGATGAGTTATTAGGTCATTTGACACGTCCTGGTGAACCTAAGCGTATTCGGATTGAAGAAATTCAGCGTACGGTAGCACGCCATTATAATGTTTCTAAACAGGACTTGTTATCTAATCGTCGAACACGTACGGTTGTGAAGCCACGGCAAGTTGCAATGTATTTAGCAAAAGTATTAACTCCTCGCTCATTACCAGAAATTGGGCGCCGTTTTGGTGGGCGTGATCATACAACAGTTTTACACGCTGTGCGTAAAATTGAAGATTTGGTTTGTGGTGATCAGACCTTGGCTAAGGAACTTGAGTTGCTTAAGCGGTTGATTGGAGAACAGGCTGTATAGTGTTTATCGTTTCTTTCTTTGGAGAGACTTTAAAGAATTTAATGAAAAGATTTATTTTTTCTTATGCAGGAGTGACTTGCCATTTTAAGAGAGGTTTAATAAACTCTAGCAGGCGATTCTCTAAAGGGATCTATTCTTTAATTCTAAGGAATTCTTATAGTTTTTAGTAAATCATACGGGGCTTTTATGCGGATTACAGTTGATCGCAGTCAATTTCTCAAGTCTCTTGGTCGGGTTCACCGTGTGGTAGAGCGCCGTAATACTGTTCCTATTTTATCGAATGTGTTGATTGATGCAGAAAATGGCCGTGTACAGTTAAAAGCAACAGACCTTGATTTAGAGGTTATGGAATCTTTTGCAGTTAATGTTAAACAAGCTGGAGCAACAACTGTTCCGGCACATTTGCTCTATGATATCATTCGAAAACTTCCTGATAGCAATGAAGTTGTATTATCCGTCGATGAGAATCAAGCAGGTACAATGTCCGTGGTTTCGGGTTGTGCACATTTTCAGCTTCAATGTCTTCCGAAGTCAGACTTTCCAGAGTCGCTTCCTGGGCAGTTTGGTTATCGTTTTTCTTTATCGGCATCAGGCTTAAAACATTTACTTGATTGTACACAATTTGCCATTTCTACTGAAGAAACCCGTTATTATCTTAATGGTATTTATTTCCATATTATTAATGATGGTGTTTTGAAATTGCGTTTGGTTGCAACTGATGGTCATCGTTTGGCACAAGTTGAGATGGAAGCTCCTTCGGGAGTTGAGGGAATGCCTGGTGTTATTGTTCCCCGTAAAGCTGTAGGAGAATTGCAAAAACTTCTTTCAGAAGAAAATGATAGCGATGTATGTATAGAGCTTTCGGAGACAAAAATTCGTTTTTCTATAGGCTCTGTGATTTTTACATCAAAATTAATTGATGGAACATTTCCAGATTATCAACGTGTTATCCCTCTTGGGAATGATAAAGAATTAATTGTTAATAGGCAGGACTTTTCTTCTGCAGTTGATCGTGTTTCAACGATTTCAAGTGATCGGGGGCGTGCAGTTAAATTAACGATTGAGCATGGACAGTTAAGGCTTGTTGTTAATAGCCCAGATTCGGGCAGTGCAGAAGATCAATTATCAGTAACTTATGCATCTGAACCGCTTGAGATAGGATTTAATTCACGTTATCTTTTGGATATTGCTGGGCAGCTTTCAAGTGATGAGATGGTTTTTATGTTGGCTGAGGCTGGAGCACCAGCTCTGATTCGTGATAATGATGATGCGGATGTGCTCTATGTACTGATGCCTATTCGCGTTTAGGGGCAGTTGTTTTGCAATGCATGGCCAGTCATGTGCACAAAGTGGCAGTGAGGCAGCTGAAGCTTTTACGTTATCGCAATTATTCTTTTTTCAATATTCATTTTTCTGGTCAGCATGTGGTTTTTACTGGCCATAATGGTGCTGGTAAGACGAATCTTTTAGAGGCGTTATCTTTTCTTTCTCCTGGTCGTGGTTTGCGGCGTGCTGTTTATTCTGACGTTAGTTTTGTAGATGGTGGTGGTGGAGGATTTATTGTATTTGCGCGTCTTGAATGCGCTCTTTATGGTGAAGTAAAGATTGGTACAGCTTTTGAGGTTAGCGATAACAGTCGAAAGGTCCATATTAATGGTGTGAATGAGTCGAGTGATTGCCTAACAGATTATTGTCATATTAGTGTCCTAACACCGTCTATGGATGGTCTTTTTACAGGTCCTTCACTTGAGCGCCGTAGTTTTTTGGACCGTATGGTTTTGGCGATTGATCCCTTGCATAGGCGCCGCATAGCCGATTATGATAGAGCTATGCGCGCACGTAATCGTTTGTTTTTAGATGGAAATGAAGATTGTGCTTGGTTTGATGCTTTAGAAAAGCAAATGGCAGAATTGGCGACAGCTATTTCTGCGGCGCGTGTTGATGTTATTCGTCTTTTAAATGACATGTTTACACAAATGCCCTCACAGATACCTTTTCCACGAGCTTTTTTGCAAATTGATGGTTTTTTAGAAACAGCTCTTAGTGAAATATCAGCAACTGAAGTTGAAGAACAATTTTGTGATCGATTGCGGCATAATCGCGCAATGGATCGTGCTGCTGGTCGGACGTTAGAAGGACCACATCGTGCAGATTTGCAGGTTTTTTATGCTGATAAAAATAGAGCAGCAACATCTTGTTCAACAGGTGAACAAAAAGCGCTGCTAACAGGTTTAGTTTTGTGTCATGCACGTCTAACAGGTATGATGTCGGAAAGATCTCCCATTCTTCTTCTTGATGAAATGGTTGCCCATCTTGATTCGCATCGACGTGCTGCTCTATTTGATATTCTTGATGATTTAGCTGTACAAACATTTATGACAGGAACAGATCGTCTTTTATTTGATGACTTAAAAGGACGCGCAGAATTCTTTGAGATTAAGGATGGAGCTTTATTGCCGTAAAAACATGCTAAATATTTTTTTAATAAGTGATAGGTCTGAAAGAAAAGGCTTGCTATGTCAGAGATAATAACGATTTTAAATGGTCCTAATTTAAATTTTCTAGGTCAACGTGAGCCAGAAATTTATGGAACTGAAACTCTAGAAGATATTGAAAAAAGATGCAGAGAATGGGCAAAAAAAAATGATATTATAATAAATTTTTATCAAAGTAACTATGAAGGGCAATTAGTGGCATGGATACAAGAAGCAATAGAGGCAAGTTCTGGATTGATCATTAACCCAGCGGCTTACAGTCATACATCTGTTGCACTTCTTGATGCCCTAAAAATGTTTTCAGGGCCGAAAGTAGAAGTTCATTTATCTCATATTTATCAGCGTGAAGCTTTTCGTCACCATTCTTATACATCTGCAGGTGTAGACGCTATTATAACTGGGTGTGGAGGTGATGGATATCGGTTTGCACTTGAGTATATTGCAAAACAATTAAGCAAAACAATTAAATTGTGATAGGTAAAGAGTAAGCATTTAATAAGAGTAATATAGGCATTTAATTCTCTTGATAATTATTTTCAAATCTGTACAATGTGAGGTATATATTTATGACAGTTTTTAGTGCGTATGACGGGGGTAAATAGAGATGAAAAGCTTTGTTAGACAATTAGAAATGCTTGTGATTTTAGGGGGAGCACTGCTTTTGTCTGGTTGTAAAATTGATGTTATGCAGCCATCAGGTTATGTTGCACGTCAACAGCTCATTTTGATCGTTGTTTGTGTGGTGGTGATGCTTTGTATTGTTATCCCAGTTATGGTGAGTGTGGTATTTTTAGCTATAAAATATCGTGCATCGAATATGAAAGCGGACTATTCTCCTGATTGGGCACATTCAAATAAAATTGAAGCATTGATGTGGGGTATTCCAGTTGTAATTGTAATGGTTTTAGGTTCATTAACAGCTTATTATACCTATAAGCTTGAACCTACAAATCCTCTTCCAGTGGAAGTTGTAGGTGAAGGAAAGCCATTACAGATTGATGCTGTTGCTCTTGATTGGAAATGGCTTTTTATTTATCCTGAATACGGTGTTGCATCGATTAATGAGATTTATGCGCCTGAAGGACGTCAAGTTTTATTGCAATTGACGTCAGAGAATTCTGTCAATGCTTTTTGGGTTCCCAAATTGGGTACAGTTCTTTACGCTATGCCGCAGATGAATGCTAAGTTGCATTTGGTCGCTGAAGAGCAAGGAGTATTCAAAGGAGCCTCAGCAAATTATAGTGGTGATGGTTTTTCGGGTATGCGGTTTAAGTGGCATTCTGTGTCTTTGCAGGATTTTGAGGATTGGATTGTAAAAGCTCGGGCTAATGGTCGAGTACTTGATCGTTCATCTTATCGTCAACTTTCTATTGCGCCTCGTATGGGTGATATTGCTGCGAAGGAAAAAGATGCTGAAGTTCGTTATTTTGCACCTGTTGAGAAGCGGCTTTACTATCGTGTTGTTAATCGATGTGTCGATGAAAAGACGGTATGTAATGAAGATTTAATGAAACGTGCTGCTGCTCAGACGCTATGGGGTGCACTATGTTCAGTATTTGATCCTGATGTTATTTAACAGAGTCAATAAAGTAAAGAGCCCTTTTAACAAAGGTTTCTTTTAAACTTGAATTTCATTTGAAATGGGTTGAGAAATGTTTGGAAGACTTACAGATCCTACGGCAGGTGCTTTTCATGCGCTTGCACATGAACCGATCGTTTTGTATACATGTATTGCGATTGTTTTGGTTGGTTTAATTGCTGTTATTGCTCTAACAGTACTTGGGTGGTGGGGGATTCTATGGCGAAATTGGATTACAACGGTTGACCATAAACGCATAGGTATTATGTACATCGTTCTTGGAATTATTATGCTTGTTCGCGGTTTTGCGGACGCACTTATGATGCGAACGCATCAAGCTTTAGCTCTTGGGAGTGAAACAGCAGGTTATTTGCCCCCTGAGCATTTTGATCAAATTTTTTCGGCGCATGGTACGATCATGATTTTTTTCATGGCCACGCCTATTTTATTTGGTCTTTTTAATTATCTTATACCACTTCAAATTGGTGCACGTGATGTTGCTTTTCCCTTTGCAAATAATCTAGGTTTTTGGATTACGGCTGCAGGGGCGATATTGATTAACATATCCCTAGGTGTTGGGAATTTTGGTCGTGGTGGTTGGTTGATGTATCCACCTTTTACAGAATTGCAAACGAGTCCAGATACAGGGGTAGATTATTATTTATGGTCACTTCAGCTTTCTGGTATTGCAACAACAATGGGATCAGTGAATTTTATTGCAACGATGATTAAAATGCGTGCTCCTGGAATGACAATGATGAGAATGCCTATTTTTTGTTGGAGTGCTTTTGTCAGCAATGTTCTTATTGTAGTCATTTATCCTGTTTTGGCTGTAGCATTTGCACTCTTGGCATGTGATCGTTATTTGAACATGAATTTCTTTACCAATGTTGGTGGCGGAAATCCGATGGTATGGATTAACTATGTTTGGGTTTTTGGTCATCCTGAGGTTTATGTTTTGGTTGTTCCTGCTTTTGGAATTGTTTCTGAAGTTGTATCAACTTTTTCTTCAAAACGCCTCTTTGGTTATACTTCAATGATATGGGCCATGTTGGTTATTTTGATTCTTTCGCTTCTTGTTTGGGGCCATCATTTCTTCACAATGGGTGGGGGTGAAGCTGTAAATACCTTCTTTAGTATTGCTACGATGATTATTGCAGTTCCAACCGGTGTAAAAGTTTTTAATTGGCTGCTTACGATGTATAGAGGTCGGATTCGCTTTGAGCCTCCTATGCTTTGGTGCATGGGTATGATCTTTACATTTGTTGGTGGTGGATTAACAGGTGTTTTATTATCTATTGTTCCTGCTGATTGGCAGTTTCATAATTCGCTCTTTTTGATAGCACATTTCCATCATACAATTATTGGAGGTGTGGTTTTTGCGTACTTAGCAGGGATTGCATTTTGGTTTCCAAAAGTTTTTGGTTATAAACCAAATCGCATACTAGGTATTACATCTTTTTGGTGTTGGTTTATTGGTTTTTACCTTGCCTTTTTCCCCGTTTATGCGCTTGGTTTAATGGGGGCGACGCGTCGTTTGCAGCATTACATGGAACCTAGTTGGCAGCCGATGTTTATTATTGCTGCATTGGGTGCTTGTATTATCTTACTTGGTATCCTTTGTTTTGTGCTACAGGTTGTTTTGGCGATTTGGTACGGTATTAAGCATAAAGGGCACTTACCGGTAACATTAAATGATTCTTGGGGTGATGCACGTACACTTGAATGGTTTACCTCTTCACCGCCTCCTTCTTATAATTTTGCCCTCCTTCCAAAGATACAGTCTGATGATGCTTATTGGAATATGAAGAAAAGTGGTTATCAACGGCCGACAAGTGGATTTACAAAAATTCATATGCCATCGAATACATCGGCTGGAATTATTGCTGGCTTCTTCTCATTAGTTGTTGGTTTTGCGCTTGTTTGGCATATTTGGTGGCTTGTTGCGGTTGGACTGGTTGGTTTTATTGCAACGCTTGTGTGTCATTCATTAACAGGTGATCATCATGGTTACTATATTCCAGCTGAAGAAGTGCAAAAAACTGAAGATGCCTTTACGGCTGTTCTTAAAGAACAAGGAGTGACAGTATGAGTGCTGTAACAATGAATAACGCGAGTACTATAGATGAACTTCACCACGATAGTAGCTCGGTAATGACGTTTGGTTTTTGGGTCTATATTCTTTCAGACTTAATCCTTTTTTCGACACTGTTTTCAAGTTTTGCTGTATTTTCTGCTTCTTATGGTGGTGGTAAAGCGGGCAGTGAGTTTATAGATTTAAAGTTTGTTTTGGTTGAGACTGCTTTCTTGTTGTTTTCGTCCGTCACTTATGGCTTTGCAATGGTACAAGCACATAAAAATAACATCAGTGGTGTGCGTTTATGGATGGCTATTACCTTTGGATTGGGGTGTTGCTTCATTGGTATGGAACTTTACGAATTTCATGAACTTTTGAGTGAGGTTTTTTATTTTGATCCAAATGCTTATGCGGGTATTGATCCTGTAACAGGTTTACAGCTTTTTGGACGGGAAATTCTCTCTGCTTATTGGTCAGCATTTTTTGCCTTGGTTGGCACCCATGGACTTCACGTAAGTGTTGGCCTTCTTTGGATGGTTGTGATGTTTTTTCATCTTCGTCGTAATGGCTTGGATCAGAACAATAAAACACGTTTAGCATGTCTTTCCATTTTTTGGCATTTACTTGATATTGTATGGATTGGTGTTTTCACCATGGTTTATCTATTAGGAGCGTTGTGATGAGCGTGCAAAATGAAACACATGGTCCCAGTACTGGTTCCTATTTGGTTGGTTTTATTCTGGCTGTATTTTTCACTTTGGGTTCTTTTATTCCTGTGATGTATGGAATGATGGAAAGTTGGGCAGTTAGTACAAAGGTTGCGTATCTTATTGGGATGGCGATTATTCAGATTATAGTACAAATTGTTTTCTTTTTGCACTTGAATTCTGGTCCAGACGCCAAGTGGAATTTAAGCGCGTTGTGGTTTGCTGCTATTTGCGTTTTTGTTATTATTGGGGGAACTTGGTGGGCTATTTCTCATTTGAATTATAATATGATGGGTGGTTCAGGACGTGTTATTGAACCGGAAATATCAAGTAGAGATGATTCTTCAGTGTCTGAGCAGTTATCAAACAAAGATATATCCGTAAGAAAACAGCCAGAAAAGATACAGGGCTCAGAGGTTTCGATGGAGCAAGGTGCAAGTACGCAAACTCCTGTAGATCAAGCAC
>NZ_JBHIOZ010000017.1:0-23782 GCF_042195805.1 Bartonella sp. AP57NXGY
CCATCCATAAGGGGCCATGTATTATAGACTTTTCCAGCATGAAGCCCTGCAACCAAAGCTCCGAAATAAATCTCTATCAAGACGAGAATAACAAGCCATGCCGCAAAATATTGCACCTTTTTATTTGCTGGTTTTTCTGAATATTCTGCAAGCCCTCGAGATAAATAAGTAACAAAAACAATAACAAAACATGCTGTTATAAGATGAAATGCCAAACGATATTGGCTCACACTTGTTAAATTACTTTGCCCAATCCCTGAAGCAACCATCCACCAACCAATAAAGCCTTGAAAGGCGATAAGAATAGGTACAACAATAAGCGGGAGTAAGATATTTTTTTCAACACGCTTAGTCGCCCAAAACCAAATGAGCCCTAATAAAGCGACAAGACCAACAAGACGCCCAAGAACACGATGCGCCCATTCCCACCAAAAAATGACCTTAAAAGCACTTAAGGTCATATCAGGATTAAGCAGCTTATATTGTGCTATTTGTTGATATTTTAAAAATTCCTCTTGCCATTGATCCTCACCAATCGGTGGAATAACGCCGTGTATTGGCTTCCATTCCGTTATAGATAATCCTGATCCCGTCAAACGAGTAGCGCCACCTACTAAGACAATTGCCAAACAAAGCAATAAAATAGAGTAAAGCCACACCTGTATATGTTTTCTATTTTCCTTTTGCACAGGCGTTAAAATGCTATTGTTTAATCTCTTTACTGCCATCTCTGATTGCCCCACGCTTCTCTCCAACTAAAATGCATTTTAAAATTTAAACATTAACTCTTTGTCTATTTTAGTATGTACTACAACTTTAGCAAAAAACAAGCGTACCACTATAACATGCGATACATATTTCTTTTTTACGAAGCTTATGATGCTACAACGCGATAAACAGTCTTTGGAAAGCTGTCTACCATACGCATCATCCATTCTTGTTTATTAAGAACAGTATTACAAATATAATAGTCTGTTAGCTCTGCAAATTGCTCAAACCCATATTTGGGTTCGCTTGCCATCTCTAGGATGATAAAATCATATTCTTTTTTAAATTCTTGTAATATATGAAAAATATCATTTGAAAAATCTTGTGCTGAAATAGCACTTGTTAACCCCTGAGGAAGAATATCAACCCCCGTATCATAATCACGGTAAATAACATCATGCAACTTGGCATTGCCCGTTAAAATATCACTCAGTCCGCGATGTGGGCCTATGACTTTCTCTATTTGTTGACCAGAAATATCGACCAACAAAATTGTTTTGTTCTCTTTTGTGAGATGAAGTGAAAGCTTTGCCGCTGTCCGTGCAGCTTCTGGTCCAATGATTGAAATAATGGTTGAAGCACGCCATTTCAAAACATCAGATAATCCCTCTATCGTAATAAAAGCTTCAAAATTTTTCATTTCTTGAGAGACTAAAATACTCTCATTTTTCTTAAGATCATTTTCTTTTGATCTCAAATCCTCTTCTGAGATTTGGTCTTTTTTCCTTTTAAAGCACGGATAGAATAACAATATTCCTAGCAAAAGAGTAAGGAAACTGACCAATGCACTCACAAGAATATTTTTTCCATAAAGAGCCATAAAAGAAATTGGTGCTAACGTTGTTGGCGTGACCACGTGGATATTTGTATTTTGTAAGAGAAGAGGATCATCACTCAATCTCCGATATGAATCAATAATTTTTTCTCTTCGTTGAGCAGACTTGCTCATCGCTTCATTTTGGGCATCGACTGCTACTTTTATTTTATTTTCAAACTCGTTAAATATTTCATTCAAAGATTGGGATTGATCTTTTACAAAAAAGTTCATTCTTTTTTTGAGCTGTTTTTCTAATTCCGTTGCAATAACCTCATCTGAATGAACTTGATAAACGATTTGTAAAATTTTATTTTTTAATTGATGAGAAACTGTCTCTAATTCTGCAGTCATCGCTTTAATTTGAGGATGTGTCCACCCTAATTGCACAGCCATATGTGCTCTTTGTGTTTCCAAGAGATCACGTTTAGATTCCAGAGCAGCAATTGCTGAATTGCCTGCAATAAACGATAAAGACAGTAAAGACTGCCCATTTTCACGCATCATGTTAATCGTTGAATTCAAACTTGTTAAATGAATACGCTTTAAAGTTGCTTGCGTTAATTGCATCGAAAGATCATGAAGCTCTGTTTGTTTTACACCACGCTGAATAAAAGAATCAATAGATTTACGAAATTCCTGCACGATATTAAGGATTGCAATATTATCATATTGTTTGTCTTCTAATTTATCATTTAACAAGAATTGTTTCTGTTTTATGATTGCTTGTGAAAATGCGGAAAACCAAGTTTCCAACCCACGTTGAGCTGCTTCAAGTGTCTCGGCTTCAAAAGTAAGATCGATAAAATCACCATGACGCGATAAACGGATATTTTCATGATTTTTTTTCTTATAAGAAGCACTTAAAGAAAAATTCGAATCATTGAAGAACATAGGCTGTGAAAACAAAAAGGCGATAACATTGTCTTTCTTTTTAATTGGTAATGGCTTTCCTACAGAATCAGATAATGAAAATGTTAAAGTTGCTTGGTAACCACGAGGCTGGACAAAATAATACAACCAAATCAAAGATACACATAGCATTTGTAATAGCAAAACAATCAAAATGCTTCGCCATACGGTACGTACGAATAGTCTTTTATTACATGTAAGACTCATCTTTATTTTAACCAGCAAAATACTTCTTCATATTGTTTTATTAAGAGAAAGTAGTAACTATCCTCTTAACTTGCTGTCATATTATTTTGAGATAATAAAAATATAAAATTTAAGAACAAATGTTCAAAAATAGCTTTAAAGAACTTAATTCATATTTTTTTTGAGGCTCTCTAGTTGTTTTTTTGCTTCAGAAGTAACAACCGCTCTAATGGTAATAGACCCATCATCATGCCCTTCTTGCACTATTTCCGCAGAGTTTTCATAAAACCAATCAATAAGCGACATTTCATGAGGTTGTAAAAGATATTCAATGCTTTGCACCTCTCCAAAAATTCGCTTTTCAATGGCTCTTAATAATTGATCGAGTCCATCCCCCTTAAGTGCTGATACCATGAGAGCAGGATTTAATCGCGTCTTTGCGCTTGTTTGTAAAACATTCAATGCTTGCTCATCTAACATATCAATCTTATTCCAAACTTCTATGATATGCTCCATATCATCAATATCGATATCAAGACTTGAAAGCACTTCTAAAACATCTTGGGCATGTGCTCGATGATCAAGATCTGACATATCTCTTATATGAAGAATGAGATCCGCTTCAACCACTTCTTCAAGGGTTGCTCTAAAAGCTGCAATCAAATTCGTTGGCAAGTTAGAAATAAACCCTACAGTATCAGACAAAAGAACAGTTTTTCCATGGGGAAGCACAACTTTGCGCAAAGTCGGGTCAAGCGTTGCAAATAACATATTCTTTGCTAAAACATCTGCACCGCTTAAACGGTTAAAGAGAGTTGACTTTCCTGTATTCGTATATCCTACCAGTGCCACAACAGGATAAGATGTTTTTTTCCTTTTTGCTCTATGAAGTGCACGTGTTTTAATAACCGTTTGCAATTCGCGGCGAATACGAATAATTTTCTCTTGTAAAAGACGCCTATCTGCTTCAATTTGCGTCTCACCAGGTCCACCTAGGAAGCCACGCCCCCCCCGTTGCCTTTCCAAGTGCGTCCAACTCCGCACAAGCCTCCCTTTTTGATAGGACAAACGCGCTAACTCTACTTGCAAAACTCCTTCTTTTGTTCGTGCACGATCCCCAAAAATTTCAAGAATCAAAGCCGTTCTATCGATAACTTTGCAATTCCATAATTTTTCTAAATTACGCTGCTGTACTGGCGTTAAAAAGTGATCTACAATCGCAAGCTCAATAGAATATTCATCTATATAACAGGTTAACGCATCTACTTTACCTTTTCCAAAGAGAGTCGCAGAGCGAGGCGTTGCAATATTAATCGTTTCATAATTAACAACTTCTAACCTTATAGCACGTGCTAACCCCAATGATTCTTTAACACGAGAAGATATAGAACACTCTCTCAAAGAGCTTTCACTTCTATTTTCTTGAAAAATCGGTATCAAAACAAGTGCGCGCACCTGTCCTGTATTCTGCGAAAATACCCCTCCTAATCTCTCATTTTCATTTATCATAGCAATCTAAGTACTTTTAAATGGGATAAGAGGTCTATCTTAAAATGATATGTTTACTCAGGACTTTCACCCTCAAACATCTGTACAGGCTGTCCAGGCATAATCGTAGAAATAGCATGCTTATAAACCAATTGCGCGTGTCCATCTCGGCGCAAAAGAACACAAAAATTATCAAATGAAGTTACAATACCCGTGAGTTTAACGCCATTGACAAGAAAAATTGTAAGGGAAATTTTTTGCTTACGCACCGTATTTAAAAACACATCTTGCAGGTGTTGTGATCGCTCTGCCATTATTCTTACACCTTTATCTAGATTGCATAAAATATTCGTGCATGCATATCGACTGAAAAATATCCAATTGTCAACGTAGAAGCTTAAAAATTCAGCAACAAACAACTGAAATTAGAGAAAAAACAGCTCTTTAAGACAATAATAAAGTACAACTTACGAAAAGCTATATTAAATTAAAAATTTTTCCACGTTTACTTTTTTATGAGCTTACAATTCAAAGGCATACTTTTATACATCCTAAGCTATTACAGACTATATGTGATGATGAATCTGCTTCGTTTAGAATCAATAAAAGTAAGCGGACAACAACATTTATTAACGATTGTCGATATTAAAGAGAGACATTCGCACCTTACTGTATATATAACCGCTATTAAATTGTCCTTATTTCAAAGACTGCCGGCTTATAAAGCTTTCTATAAACACAAGTTGTAAACAGTATTTTTGTTTTAGTTAGATTTAAATAATAAATTGTTTTTACTATATTCTATAACATTTTTAAACAGGGTACAAGAAACCGCGTTAACTTTATCTTGATAAGTTTTTAAAATTTTTCCCTAAGCATATTCCTTTCTAAATAATTAACAGCTAGTATGTAGAAATTATGTGGAAGAGAACGTATCCCTTTTCCGGCTGTAAGAGTACGAGGCGAGTATGGCACGCAGAACAAAATTGCAAACATTTGAAGTTGAAGTTGAAGAAGCCCTCACAAAAGCTATGAACTTTGATTTCGATGACACAGGATTTGAAACGATATCATCCAATAATTCTGAAAATGTTGTTAATGTCGATGATCTGATTCAAAAAATTGCAATGGCAGAAGAAGAATTTTTTGCTGAAAACGGTACGTCAACTTTTGTTTCTAATATTCATGATGAAGCTGTTGTTGATAAATCCGTTGTTGAACAGCTTTTTGCTCCAAAACCTTCACCTGATATTTCAGGTGGAACTGTTCATAATACATTATTGCCTACAAAACTTCTTCCTGCAAATGATGATATAACAACCCCTGTAAATTTTGGACCATTCAAGCAGCGTTCTTCCTCTCGAGTCTACTGGTATACAACAGCGCTTAGTGCTTTATGGGCAACGGGAGGAGCTTTTATTGCGCATAAACTCGCACCTACCGGACTCAGCTCCTTATCCAATATCAGCACTTTTGTTACATCCCCAACAGGACTTGCTGTAGCAGCCGGAACAGCAATTCCTATCCTTATATCTTGGGGCGTTGCTCAATTAACAAAACGTTCAAACGACTTGCATAATATTGCGCTTCTTATGACCAATGCTGCACAGCGCCTTAGTGAACCACAACATCTATCTGAAAAACAAGCTATTGCTATAGGGCAAACCATTCGTGAAGAAGTAGCGGCAATGAACGAAGGTATTGAACGTACCCTCGGACGTGCTGTTGAACTTGAAGCAATCATACAAGGTGAAGTTCACAATCTAGAACAAGCCTATGCTGAGAATGAATCACGCATTCACACATTAATCAAAGAATTGAGTAATGAACGCATAGCCATTTTGAATCACGCAGATCGCGTACAATCAACAATTAAAGGAACCCAAGAACAACTGAGTGATGAATTTGGTTTGGTTACCTCTAACATTGTGACCAATGTTGAAAAGCTTGCACAAACCCTTTCTCAAACTTTACAAAAACAAGGTGAAGACCTTGTTGAAAAACTTTCCTATGCCGGTGATGGCGTAACAAATCAACTTGTTGAAAAATTTAACAAAACAACAACACAAATTCAGCAGAAAAACACGGAATTTTTTCATGAATTAGGAAAAAACTTTGATGGTTTTGCAAAACGATTTGATCATAATGAAAAACAAATAGAAAAAACCTTTAATGAAACAGCTGAAAAAGCGGAAGTACATGTTGCTAAAATTGCAACACATATACAAGCAGTAACAGATCAAACTTTGCACGCTGTCGATGAAAAGTTTAAAGCCTTGGATAAAGCTCTTATTGATCGTAATAATCAATCTCTACAGAATTTTGATGAGAAGATCTTAAAGCTCGACGACCAAGCACATAAACTCTCTTCTAAATTTGATAACGTAACCTCGCAAGCAATTGGAGCCTTTGAACAACGTTTAGCAACTGTTGATCTTTCTCTTAAAGAACATAGTGATTCCATCATTGATTCCTTTATAGAACGCAGTCAGGCTTTAGAGGATAATGCTGAAAAACTTGGTAACTTCTTGGAAGCTCATGTCTTGAAAATAAATGAGAAGCTCCAAGAAAAAACAGCAGACATTACCCATGCATTTACAAATGGACGTGAAGCTATTCTTTCTGCAATTGATAAAAGTAAGGAAAGTCTGAGAGAAGAAATTCAATATGTCGACAATGCCATTGTTGATATCATACAAGAACGTTCACAAGATTTTAAAGTACAACTTTCTGATCAACGAGCTCTTATGGCAGACATGCTCGATAACGAGAAAAATAAAATTGCGGATACATTAAGAAATCAAATTGATGTTTTGTCCCAAAATACTTCTCATATTGAAAAAGTTTTGGCTGATAATGTTCAAATCGTTGATAAACAAGCTGAAAATCATATTACAAACATCATTCAATGCACTGAAAAGTTACAAGATGTCATTGTACAAAGTTGTAATACAACCCAAGATGCTTTAGAAGCACAAGCGAGAAATATTGATATCCGTGCCGATGCTTTGCGCGATTCTTTAGCGATTAATAGTTTTTCTCTCAATGAAGTTCTTGCCGATCAAGCACGCACACTTGAACAACGCATGGAAACAATCCATAATCTCATTGCAAAAAGTGATATACGTGTCGATGTTGCATTGAAACAACAAATAGATTTAGTTGAGAGTGCAATTGTCGCCAATAATAAAAACATTACTGAAACGGTTCAAGATCATATCAAAAACCTTGAAAGCCATGCCGAAATTTTAAAGAATACGCTCTCTCAATCGAGTGGTGTTTTCTTTGAAACCCTTGAAACACGTATGGAATCATTCGATACAGATCTAGAAGATCGTGCACACAAAATTTTTGAACGGACAACAACGCTAGAGGAAACATTATCTGAAAAATTTAGCCAAATCTGTGAAGCCATTGATATGCAAACATCTGTTATTGAGGAACGTTCTGACACATTAAAAACGTCTCTCATGATTAGTAATGAGCAAAGTCAGATAATTCAACAAGCGCTGGAAAGCAGTGTTGACAATATGCGTGTAACCTTAGAAGACTCTGTTAATACAGTGACAGATAACCTGCATAATAAGATTATAAAAGCTTCTGATATTCTTTCTTCTACGAGTGAACAAATTCTTTCATCTGTTACAAATGTTACTGCACAAGCAGAAAATATTCTCTCAGAATCAGGCAATCGCATTGTATCAAATGTCAAAAAAACTGTTTATGATACCAGTGAAAAAGTTCTGTCAGTTCTGTCTGAACAAACAGCGCATACTGTCGAAGCTTTCGCAACAGCCAGCCATAATGCACAAGCATTATTGAATGAAACTATTCACACATCAACAACAGCAATAGAACAAGTTCTTAATGAACGCTGTGATGTTCTTCATCACTCTATGCAAAATCTTAAAAATAATTTAGGATATCAGCTCTCTGATGTAACGAGCCGTCTGGAAGATGCTGGAAATCAAACAACAACACAAATTTCACAACATGTTGGAAAAATAACAGAGCTTACAAATCACTTAAATCAAGCAGCGCAAAATACGACAGAATCAATTGATTCTTTAACACAGCATATCGGTGAACAACTCTCTCTTTCCACACAAGATGCTGAACAAAGAATTTATGCACATAATGAATCTTTAGTGAATAGCTTAACCAAAGCTAACTCTGAAACACTTCAAACAATAACGATTATGAAGGAAGAGCTTGTTAATAATGTCTCATCCATCTTAACACAGTTGAATCAATCAATTTACAATTTTCACGAAAATAGTAATGTTTTATTATCGGCTGTTCAAAATATTGATGGGCAGTTTAATGAGAGTACGAATAATTTTTTCCGCAACACGGACCAAGTAGCAGAGCGTTTGTCAGCTTCAAATCAAGCGCTCAATACTAATGTTGAAATTCTGCAAGGACTTTCAAAGAGTACCTTTGAACAAATTAATCATATAACGAGCAGTTTTGGTGAACATGCAAAGACACTTTCCCAAACTATTCATGTTCTTGAACAGTCTGAAAATTCACTTAGTGCAACACTTGAAGAAAAACATAATACGCTTTCTGTATTAAGCGATGCTCTTGTTTCAAAGTCTCATGAAATTAATCAAATGATTGGGCATTATGAAAAAATCTTCAACTTAGCACTTGAACGCTCTGATAAGAATGCGCGTAACTCCACAAATTCATTCCAACAATCACTTAATAAGCTTGTTAGTGAAGCATCAACGCGTTTTTCAGAAGCAGCAGAAGATATACGTCGCTCCGCTGATGAAGTTCGTTTAGAGCTTTCAAAGATTAATAATGATATCAATGAAAATGTAAAAAAACTTCCAGAAAAAACAAAAGAAACAACGCAAACAATTCGCACAGCTTTGAATGAACAGATTACAGCGTTACAAGATTTAGTCAGTGTTATACAAAATGATCAAAAGAGCGCACAAAAACAGCTAATGTCAGCATTTCCTACATCATCAATGTTTAATCAAAAAAGTGACAGTTCCACTGAGTCTGTTAAAAAGATTGTGCCACCTAAGCCTATTTTGCAACAAGATCAAAGCAAAAAAAGACCAAATAAATGGGTATCAAATCTCTTAGAAAGAGCTTCACGTGAAGAAACATTTTATGATGCTCCCCCTAGTGATGATGTTTTAACATCAGTGCAAACAAAACCATCTCCTGCAAACTGCTCTCTTAATTCATTAGCTTCTGGTATAGTGCAAGCTATTAATCACAATGCCATTGTTGAGCTATGGGATCATTATCAACGTGGACAAAAAAACATCGTAACAGAACGCCTTTATACCTTAAATGGACAAAAAATATTTGAAATGATTAAGAAAAAATATATGAGCGATTTTGGGTTTAAACGTTCAGTGAATCAATATGTTACAGATTTCGAAAAGCTCTTACGTGATATATCGCGCAGTTCTGGCTCTTCCAACTCAGTTCGCAAGTACTTGATATCAGATACCGGAAAAGTTTATACTATGCTTGCTCATGCAAGTGGTCGAATCCAATAACAAATAAGAAAGTGGAAAAAGATATTTTTTCCACTTTCTCTCTCCAGTTGTTTTAATGGCTCATCATAGAATGCTTTTTTTTCAACTGTAGCTTTGTACTTCAAAGGTTGGGATAATTGGCATGCGGTTTTCTTTGATATCCTAAGCAATAACCCTAAAGAAGCGTAATGGCTTATCAAACAACGTATCATTCTAAGAATGATAAAGCATGTTTTCTATTTCCTTATCTTTTTCTTAACTCCTTTATTTTTCATAGTTTCATAAAGGTACAAAATCGGTAATAATTATTTTTATTAATTGTGAAAAAAATTCATGCTTTTGTATTAAAATAGCTCATAGAAACACTTCTATTTATTTTTTTTTAATGTTTTTTATCCACATATTACTCTCGTTTGAATTATGTAAGTAAATATTTTTTATTATATTAGATGAGTTTGAGCTAAAAGAATCTTATTGTATTCAAATTTCTCATTCAACATACGAGATGATTCATTATAAATTATAAAGTTTGCATTATTAAGAGTTCAATTGAATAATAAACAAAACAACTCCCATTTTTAAAGTTCCAATTTCCTTTTAAATAGCTGCAAAAATAATTTATAAATTGCAAATTGTTATTTAAAATTTCTTCTACCTCCCTATAGAAATTTAAATAAAGAAGATGAAGTTAATAGAAAACACTCTTCTTTTCTTTCCTTAAGTTGTAAGCATTGCAAAAAAAATAATGGCTTGGTAATGTAATTATTAGTAATATTTTATTCGTTTGTAGACTAATCAATTTTTACGCGTTTTATTAAGGAAAGAAAAAACTAATCGTGCTTCTATCAATGAAATTATTCATGCACACAAACAAAAAGAATCATCAAACTGGTTTTACGATCCAGAAGAGTTTTCTCATACTCATGCATTTTGATATTCAGAGAAATGAGGATCTATTAGTGGACAAAACCTTATCGTAGATGGAACATCTCATATACACATACGCTAACTTGGATATCATAAAAATGTCTAGAGAACGAAATAGTGATTTCAGTTCACCAAAAGCTGAACTTGACAGTGCCGCACTTTTTTATCACCAGTACCCTAAACCTGGAAAATTGGAAATACAAGCAACAAAACCTCTTGATAACCAACGTGATTTAGCTCTTGCTTATTCTCCAGGTGTTGCTGCACCATGTCTTGCAATTCATGAAGATCCTAATCTTGCTGCTCAATATACCTCCCGTTCTAATTTAGTCGCTGTTATATCCAATGGAACTGCTGTTCTTGGTTTAGGAAATATTGGCCCTCTTGCTTCAAAGCCAGTTATGGAAGGTAAAGCCGTTTTATTCAAAAAATTTGCGAATATTGATGTCTTTGATATTGAAATTGATGCATCCGATATAGAACAAATGGTACAAACGGTATCGACTTTAGAACCTACATTTGGTGGTATTAATCTTGAAGACATTAAGGCTCCTGAATGTTTTGACATCGAAGAAAAGCTTCGTGCTAAAATGAAAATTCCAGTTTTTCATGATGACCAACATGGAACTGCCATTATTGTTTCTGCGGCTGTATTAAATGCCTTAAATCTTTCAGGAAAAAAAATTGAAAATGCAAAAATAGTTACCTCAGGTGCAGGTGCTGCTGCCCTCGCTTGCCTTAATCTTTTGGTTCGTCTTGGGGCAAAAGTTGAAAATATTTGGCTTAGTGACTTAGAGGGAGTTGTTTATGAAGGTCGCAAGACCCTTATGGATCGTTGGAAAATCAATTACGCACAAAAAACGGACGCACGAACTTTATCTGATATTATTGATGATGCGGATATTTTTCTAGGCCTATCTGCAGGTGGTGTTTTAAAGCCTGAATATCTTAAAAGAATGGCTCAAAATCCACTCATTTTAGCACTGGCTAATCCAGTACCAGAAATTATGCCTGAAGAAGCACGCTCTATACGACCAGATGCAATGATCTGCACAGGACGCTCTGATTATCCCAATCAAGTTAATAATGTCCTTTGTTTTCCCTATATCTTCCGTGGTGCATTAGACGTAGGTGCTAGTGCAATTAATGAAGAAATGAAAATGGCCGCTGTTCATGCGATTGCTGCCCTTGCACGTGAAGAAACTTCAGATGTTGTAGCACGTGCATACTCAAAAGAACCACCCAATTTTGGACCAGACTATCTAATCCCCTCTCCTTTTGATCCGCGTTTAATACTGCGTATTGCCCCCGCTGTTGCTAAAGCAGCAATGACAACTGGTGTTGCCATTCGTCCCATTGAAGATATGGAGGCCTACTATGATATCCTCAATCGATTTGTCTTTCTTTCTGGTTTAACAATGAAACCTGTTTTTGCTGCAGCAAAAACAGCAAAACGTAAACGCGTCATCTATGCCAATGGTGAAGATGAACGCGTCCTTCGTGCGGCACAAGTTGTCATTGAAGAACAAACAGCAACGCCCCTCCTTATCGGCCGTCCACATGTCGTAGAAGCAAGATTAAAACGCTTTGGTTTAAGAATTCGTCCCGGTATAGATTTTGAATTAACAAACCCTGAAGATGATCCACGTTTTCGTGATTATGTTAATTTATTTTTTCATTATACAGGAAGGCGTGGTGTTACGCCTGAAATGGCAAAAACAGTAGTGAGAACATCAACAACGGCTATTGCTGCCCTTGCCGTTATGCGTGAAGAAGCAGATGCAATGATTTGCGGCTTAGAAGGACGCTTTGAACGTCAACTTGAATTGATTGAACAAATTATCGGTCTTGATCCTCATGTTCACCGTTTTTCTGCTATGAGTTTGCTTATCTCTCAACAACGTACTCTTTTCCTTACAGATACTTACGTCAATGAAAATCCTTCTGCAGAAGAAATCGCTGAAATGACTGTGTTGGCAGCTCAAGAAGTTGAAGCATTTGGAATAACACCAAAAGCAGCCTTATTATCACACTCAAACTTTGGTTCTAAAAACACAGAAAGTGCGCGTAAAATGCGACGTGCAACAGAAATTCTTGCCAAATTACACCCTGATTTAGAAGCAGATGGTGAAATGCATGCTGATGCTGCCCTTTCCAAAGTTTTTCGTGATCGTGTTTTTCCTAATTCTCGTCTTAAAAGTGAAGCTAATTTGCTTGTCTTTCCAACACTTGATTCAGCCAATATCACGCTCAACACTGTTAAAAGCCTCACAAATGCACTCCATGTTGGTCCTATTCTAATCGGGGCAGCACGTCCCGCCCATATCTTAACACCTTCAGTAACTTCCCGGGGAGTTGTTAATATAACAGCCCTTGCTGTCCTTGCTGCCAATAGAAAAAATAGTCTCGTAAAATAAATGCGTAATAAAATTTCAAAGTTTTTTAAATATTGAGATATAGTATTTCATGTACTGTAAACCTCTTTTCTCTATAGATAAAGACAGCTATATTCTGGATTAAGTCTTTTTTTTAAAGAGAAAAAAGGCTAGAAGAACAATATTAAATGTATTTTGAATTTACTAACTCTATAATAAGGAATCCGTACATTGCCTTCCACGTTTGATAAAGTTGCTGATATCATTGCAGAAATCAGTGAAATTGATCGCAATACAATTACACCTGAGAGTCATACAATTGACGATTTAGGAATCGACAGTCTTGATTTTCTTGATATTGTTTTCGCTATTGATAAAGCTTTTGGAATAAAAGTCCCTCTAGAACAATGGACACAAGAAGTCAACGAAGGTACCGTTGCAACAGAAGAATACTTTGTTCTTAAAAACCTTTGTGCAAAAATTGATGATCTCGTTGCCTTAAAACAGGCGGAGTAGTTTTTTCGCCATGCATGATCAATCTGTATTCATCACTGGTATAGGTCTCATAAGCTCTCTGGGGGAAGGAACTGATCAACATTGGAATCTCTTAAATGATCCAATCCGTACACCAAACCTAGATTATACAACTTTTTCACCTTACACGGTTCATAAATTGCCCGAAATTGATTGGAGTTTACAAATTCCTAAAAAAAGTGATCAACGGCAAATGGGAACATGGCAGCGTCTTGGTACCTATGCGGCTGGTCTTGCTCTTGATGATGCCGGCATGAAAAATAATGAACAACTCACTTCAACAATGGATATGATCGTAGCGGCAAGTGGGGGAGAACGTGATATTACTGTTGATACACAGATTCTTTCTAAAGCGCGCGCTGTTGCCGATCATGCTTCTATGTTAAATGTTGCTCTTTCAACTGAACTTCGTCCAACATTATTTTTGGCACAACTTTCAAACCTTTTGGCAGGAAACATTTCAATTGTTCATAAAGTCACTGGATCATCTCGTACATTTATGGGAGAAGAAGGCAGTGGTCTTTCTGCACTTCAAATTGCTGTAGCTCGTATTAAATCAGGTCAAAGTACCCATGCTCTTGTAGGAAGTTCCTATAATGCACAAAGTTATGATATGTTGTTGGCGCATGAGCTTGGTGGTCTTTTAACCCATAATGGATGGAGCCCAGTGTGGGATCGTGGAATCTATCCAGGCGGCGGTGTCATAGCAGGTTCTGGTGGGATCTTCCTAGTTATTGAAAGTGGAGAACATGCCAAAAAACGCAACGCACGTGCTTATGCTGAAATTAGCCAAATTATTACAGACCAAACAGATAGAACCAAAATTCCACTTAGAGATTCAATTGCAACAATGTTAAAAACTGCGGGCGCTAAATCTGCCTTAGCCATTTCAGCAGCCTCAGGAGCTCACGAAGCAACAAAAGCAGAACAAAATGCTCTTGATAATGCTGATCTATCTTACCGTGGCATTACAACATTATTTGGTTATATGCGGGAAGCACAATTTCCTCTAGCTCTAGCTCTTGCAGCACTTTCAATTGAAAAAAAACGCGGTTTTCCAGCGTTAAGTCCTCATGAAAAACCTTTTTCTAAAGAAGTACGTGAAATATTTGTTACAACGATTGGTATAAAAAGAGCTGAAGGTATTGTGCGTCTTACTGCTGTTTGAAGGGGAATTTCTATAGTGAAATATCATGATCATTTTGGGCGTCCACTTGTAGCAATAACTGGTGCAGGCATTGTCACATCACTGGGACAAGGGAAACATGAAAATTGGCAAAAATTAACAAGTGGTGTAAGTGGTATCCACAAAATAACACGTTTTCCCGTTGAGGGATTAAATACATATATTGCTGGAACAATTGATTTTCTTAAAGAAAGTACACTTGGTGCTTCAGCTCTCTCTGAGAAGCTTGCACATCTTTCTGCTGAAGAAGCTTTAGAACAAGCTGCTATTGATAAAAAAAATTTTAATGGACCACTCTTTCTAGCTGCTCCTCCTGTTGAACTTGAATGGAAAGCACGTTTTAGTCTTGATCAAGAGGAAGAATTCAATAATGAGCCTTCTTATGCACATCTTCTTAAAGTCTGTAAGGATAAACTCCATGAGACGCTTTTTGAATCCACACAATTTGGTGCAATTGCAGAAAAACTTCAAAAAACATTTGGCACAAAAGGACTTCCTGTTACACTTTCCACTGCCTGTGCATCTGGTGCAACAGCAATTCAATTAGGTGTTGAGTCTATTAGACGGAGAGAGACAAATAGAGCTCTCATAATTGCGACAGATGGATCAGTTTCAGCAGAATCTCTTATTCGTTTTTCGCTACTATCTGCTCTTTCAACTCAGAATGAGCCTCCAGAAAAAGCAGCAAAACCCTTTAGCCGTGATCGAGATGGTTTTGTTATGGCAGAAGGCTCAGGCGCTCTTGTTCTTGAATCTCTTCAAAGCGCATTAAACCGTAATGCTACAGTTTTAGGAATTTTAGCTGGCTGTGGAGAAACCGCCGATGACTTTCACCGTACACGTTCAAAACCCGATGCATCACCAGCAATTGAATCCGTTCGCAAAGCTTTAGACGATGCAAAAATAACCATCAATGAAATTGACTATATTAATGCCCACGGAACTTCAACACCTGAAAATGAAAAAATGGAATATCTTGCATTATCAACAGTATTCGGTGATCTTTTAGAGCATATTCCTGTCTCTTCTAATAAATCAATGATTGGGCATACATTAACTGCTGCTGGTGCAATAGAAGCGGTTTTTTCGCTTTTAACCATTCAATCGGGAATACTTCCACCAACAATAAATTATGATAACCCTGACCCTACTATCCCCTTAGATGTTGTTCCTCATCATAGCCGTAAGTCCTGTGTCAATGCGGTTTTGTCAAACTCATTTGGATTTGGTGGTCAAAATATGAGTCTTGTTATCACTGCATATAAAGGATAATCCTATAATAATAAAATTTTATAACGCTAACCAATAATATATTTAAGGGGGATGATAATGCGTGCACTGCAACTCTTCGATGATCGTCGGCTTGAAATCACCAATATTTCCCCGCCATCTTCACCTAGTATAGGTGAAGTAACTGTGCGGATAAAAGCCGTTGCTCTTAATCATATTGATGTATGGGGATGGCGTGGCATGGCTTTTGCGAAAAGAAAAATGCCACTCATCATTGGTGCAGAAGCCTCTGGTGAGGTTATACAAATAGGAGATGGCGTTGAACATCTCCAACTTGGACAGATTGTCTCAATTTATGGTGCACAAACCTGCGGAGTATGCCAAGCTTGTCATGAAGGACGGGATAATCTTTGCAGTAATGTAAAGGGAGTCTATGGTTTTCACCTTGATGGATTTGCGTGTGAGCTTGTCAATTTGCCAGCACGTTTATTAGTTCCATCACCTCCCCAATGTGATGAATTGCAAGCAGCAGTTGCTCCAATTACTTTTGGTACCGTAGAACATATGCTTTTCGATAACGCAAAACTACAAGCAGGAGAAACAATCCTGGTACAGGCTGGTGGCTCAGGTATTGGTTCTGCAGCCATTCAACTTGCAAAACACATGGGCTGTACAGTTATCACAACTGTAGGTTCAGATGAAAAAATTGCAAAAGCGCACTCTCTTGGGGCAGATCATGTGATTAATTATCGTAAAGATCGTTTTGAAGGTGTAGTGCGTAAATTAACCCAAAAAAAAGGTGTTGACGTTGTTTTTGAGCATGTTGGTGTCGATACATGGAACGGTTCTCTGTTATGTATGAAAAAAGGAGCACGCTTAGTGACTTGCGGTTCTACCTCTGGTGTTTCAGCACCAATAAATCTCATGCAATTATTCCAGCAACAGCTTAAAATATTCGGTTCATTTGGCTGCCGTATGGAAAATATGAAAAATGCCATGCAAAAAATGGCACAAAAAGCCGTACACCCTGTCATTGATACAATTGTTGGGCTGGATGAAATTGATACAGCTTTAAAACGAATGGAGAGTCGTGATGTTTTTGGTAAAATTATCCTTAAAATCGATTAAATCATGATGAAGCTTTCTCTTAAAAATCTCATATATCGTATTAAAATTGTAGCTAAAAAAATATCCTACTTGTTATGGGCATATCTACTCTTTGGTTCTTTATTTATTCTAAAATGTTTTCCAGCCAAAATGGGAATTTCTTTTTTTGCTTGGTTAGCAAAAAAAATTGGTCCCTTTGTACATCGTCATCAAATCACACTCGCAAACCTTAGGAGTGCATATCCAGAAAAAACAGAGCAAGAACTCCGTGCGATTGCAATAGAAATGTGGGAAAATATAGGACGTTTCCTAGCCGAATATATTTTTCTTGATAAAATTTTTGATTTTGATCCTCATGCAGACGAGCCAGGTTTCATTGAGGTTAAAGGCACTGAAATATTTGAGCGATTAAAAAATGAAAAAAAACCACATATTTTTTTCACCGCACATACTGGAAATTTTGAACTTCTGCCTATTTGTGCACAAAGTTTTGATCTTAATGTTACGGTATTATTTAGACCACCCAATAATCCCTATGTTGCCAAACGAATCCTTAAAGCACGACAAACTTCTATGGGACACCTTGTTCCCTCCAAGGCCGGAGCAGCATGGGCATTAGCAGCCAAATTAGAAGAAGGTGAAAATGTTGGTATGCTCGTTGATCAAAAATTTCGCCGCGGTATCATGGGAACATTTTTTAACAGACCTCTTAAAACAAACCCCTTAATTATAAAACTTGCTCGACAATATGACTGTGATATTTATCCAGCACGTTGTATTCGTTTGCCTAGTGGACGTCATCGTTTAGAGTTATATGAACATGTAGAACTTCCACGTGATGAAAAAAATGATATCGATATAGCTGCTTCTACGCAAAAATTAAATGATATTGTTGAATCTTGGGTCCGTGAATATCCTGGACAATGGATGTGGTTACATAGACGTTGGGACATCTAACATAAGCTCTATTGCTTACAAAGGAAGTGCAAAATGTTAGCCTCAAAAGATATCAAAGATCTCACTGCAATTATCACTGCATTACGAAACTCTGATAATGGTTGTATCTGGCATAAAAAACAAACTTTTGAATCCCTCATACCCTATATGCTCGAAGAAGTTTACGAAGTCATCGATGCCATTGAACGAAAGAATCGAAAGGATCTCTGTGAAGAACTTGGGGATCTTCTTTTACAAGTTGTCTATCATGCTACCATAGCACAAGAAGAAGGCAGCTTTACTTTTGAAGATGTTGTTTATGCAATCACGGAAAAAATGATTCGACGCCATCCTCATGTTTTTGGAAATGCCGAGCAAAAAAAACGAGGATTTATAAAAGAGGAGTGGGAATATATAAAAAAAAGAGAACAGGTTGAACAAAAAAGAATGTGCGAAGAAAAAAACAACAATTCCTCCATAAGCATACTCGCAACAGTAAAACAAATCCAGCCAGCAAACCAAGAGGCACTTGCTTTACAAGAAACAGCAGCTAAAGTAGGTTTTGATTGGCAAAAAAGTGATAAAGTTTTTGAAAAAATAGAAGAAGAACTGGAAGAGCTCAAAGAAGCCATCAAAAATAAACAAAACTCAGAGATAGAAGCAGAGTTTGGAGATCTCTACTTTATACTTCTTAATCTCGCGCGCCACTTAGCGATTGATTCACAAAAAGCATTAAAAAAAACGAATATAAAATTTCGAAATCGTTTCGCCTATATTGAAGAAAAGCTATCCACTCAATCTAAAACACTCACTGACGCATCCTTGAATGAAATGGAAGCACTTTGGAAGCAAGCTAAAAATGAACGATAAAAAATAGTAGATTTCTTCTACCTAAAAGAACAAGCCCCTCTAAAATTACTAAATTATAATTTAGCTCAGCTCAATTTGTTTTATATTGATCCTGCGTAGCAGGACGAAGTTCCACCGATTCGCCACACCCGCATGCTGAAACTTGATTAGGGTTTTTAAAGACAAAACCAGACTGAAGCGTTGTCACTTCATAATCCATCTGCGTCCCTAATAAAAATAATACCGCATCATGTGCTACAAAAACACGGGCACCATTCACTTCAACAACATCCGCATCTATCCCCTTTTCTTTGACAAGAGTAATTGTATACTCCATCCCTGCACAACCACCTTTTTTGATACCAACAAGAATACCCTGTGCATCTTTTGCATCCATAATCGCTTTAACACGATCCACTGCTGCTTGCGTCAAGTTTATTACCGAAAAACGGCTCATCCTTTACTCTTTTCTTAGTTCAATAGACACTTTGAAAGTTTTTCCTCTATAATATTTTATCTGATATTTTAGAAAAAAAACAACAAAACATAAATTAAAGCATTCTGATCTTGTTTATTTGGATAAAAATACATACCCGTAAAATGAGATTTGTGATTATACAATCCAGAACTTACAATTTTTTATCCATATAAAATGAAAATACCTCGTCTATAAAACTCTAAAAAACGAAAACTTTTCAAAACCATACATTCACTCCTCTTCTTTTGAAAATCTTTATCTTTTTAGAAAAGTAACGATTAGGTAAGAAAAAAATATACCTTCAGCACTCATTTGCTCCAATTCATACCTCTACACCAATCTTACCCCCTCCTCACAATCTCAAAAGTAATTAAATGCATACATCTATTAACTATAGAGCTAAAAATTTAATGATCACAAAGAATTTTACAAATTCGTTATTTATCTTGAATTAACAACAAAATATTGATGTCCAAAATTTTTACTTTCAAAAGCTCTAAGTGCAAGAGCATTTTAGATTTTATTCTGTTTATTTTTTCTCTTGCCTTTAAAGAAACAGTCATTTAATCGTTTTACACGAACTCGGAGCGTAGCGCAGCTTGGTAGCGCACTTGACTGGGGGTCAAGGGGTCGTGGGTTCAAATCCCGCCGCTCCGACCATTTTTAAAATGCTATAAATAAGCTTACTTAAAAAGTGAATCATTATGCATTTCAATTGCACACACATGAACTTTTTCTTCAACGTAGAATAATGTGCAATGATATTTTATCATAAATTCGAGATAAGCTTTTTTATTAAAATGCGCTTCGTTCTTAGGAAAACACATACGAAACGCGAGACCTTTTGCCTCGCGTTTTTTATTTTTCAGAAAAATTTATAATTATCCGATCTCATATTTTCTAAATTTTCTTTACACGATAACGTCGCTGTTATCATTTTTTGTAATGGATGGTGACATCTGTACGGTTATCTTTTTGGGTTTTAATTCAGCTGGCATTTCCCTTTTAAGCTGAATATGAAGAAGCCCATCTCCAAGTTCTGCCCCAATAACCTTAACATGATCAGCCAAATGAAAACGCCGTTCAAAAGCACGCGAAGCAATACCTCGATAAAGGAATTCTCGCTCTTCATCATCATTTTTAGACTTTCTGTCTCCCTTAACGATCAGCTGGTTACAATGCGTTTCAATATCAATTTCATCTTGAGAAAAACCAGCAACAGCCATAGAAATTCTATAAGAATCTTCAGTTAAACGCTCGATATTATAAGGGGGATAAGAAGAAACTTCGTCTGGTTGTGTTCTAGAATCAAACCAGTTAAAAAGATGATCAAAACCTACTGTGGAACGATAAAATGGTGAAAAATCTACTTGACGCATAATATTGCCCTCCTCTAGAGCGACTATAATTTATAACTAATTCACAAAGTTCCCACATGGCAAACTTACTTGTGAACCTGCGGCCCCATCATGGCAACCGCACTATATTATCTAGTAATCGTTTTTCTTTATTTCAACTCTTTGGGACCTAAATTGATAAAAACTATCTAAAAAGCAATATACCCCTTTTTAAATCCTTTTTCTTCATTACATAAATGTCAAAGCACTAAGCAGCAAATACACTGTAAAGGATTTCAATTGGAAACACCTCTTTATCCCATAGACTGGGGGGCCACTCCTCTTAATGTCCATCATGGTACTCTTAAAATAGCAATAGATCATGAAATTCGTTTTGCTATAACATATCCTGAGGTGGAAAAATCTAAGGGAACAATTGTTATTCTCAAAAGCTACGCAAATGCTTTAGAAAAATATTTTTTATTAATAAATGAAATTTCTAAACGCGGTTTTCATACAGCAATATTTGACTGGTTTGATCAAGAAAAAACATCCCTCAAGATAAGAAAACAAAACAGACATCATTATTTTGATATAAATAACGATATTAATGACTTATATAAATTTCTTAAAAATATTGTTTATCCTAATTGTCCGCCACCTTACTCTATGCTTGCCTACGGCATAGGTGGATTGATAGCACTTAGCGGATTAGATCTCATTAATCATCAGTTTAATAGATTGCTCTGTGTTTCTCCCCTTTTTGCTCCATTCGGCAATAAAACAAATGGTTTTCAACATAAATTAACACAATTTCTTTCTGATATAGGTCTTGGCTTTATACCAGCGAAAGATGGTAAAAAATTAAACAAAACAAAACAAAAAAATATACAATTGGGACACATACATAAAGTGCCGCTCTCTTCCATTAAGCCCCCAACATCCCAATGGATAGCATCAGTATTTAATGCGATTGATTCTGTGAAGAGAAATGTACTTCATGGAGATTTACGAATCCCAACACTCTTTATTCTTGCCAATCAAAATAATATTGCAAACAACATTGAAGTGCAGCAATTATGCCAACACACACGTCTGACAGAAAGTATTACTATTACAGGCGCTGAACTGGATACAATTATGGTTAACGAAGATTATAAAAAGCAATTTTGGGCTGCATTTGATGCATTTATTCCCGATAATGTATCTGTAAAATAACACTAAACCTTAATTTCCGCTCCGCCCTATCAAAAAAGAAATTTTCTACGAGCATTGGATCTACAAACACTTTTTAATATAATGGATTTTACTTTCCAACCACTCATATGATTCGTTTTCTAGCCTCTACAGACAAGCCATGACCTAAATATTCACCACGCATTCTAATAAAAAAAACTAATATACAAAGTATATCATTACATTAAACAATATTATTTTATATCATAAAAAATAACTTAATAAAAAACTATTTATATAAATAAAAATAATAAATCTATCTTAATATAACATGATACATATTTATAAATAAAGCATCAAAATACTATTTTTGATCTGTTATTAAGTGATAATTTAATATTATATCTAGGAAAACAATATTTTTCATCTATTTAAGGAAAAAAACTGGAAATAAAGCGCATTTATAATATTTATTACAAATCTCTATAAAAACAAATAACTATAAAATTTCTATTTCTTAGGAGAACTTTTTAAAAACAATAAATTAACATAATATTCTTTTAATTTCTCGATATAGGAAGTCCCTACAATAACGGTTTTCATAAGTTTTTTAATGGAATTCTGATAATAATCAGTAACTTTAAAAGAAAAGATAGTAATGAATCATCTTAGTAGTTTTAGAGAACCCCTTCTTTTTTCAAAATCACATATATTTCGAATTTAACCAACTCACAACGAATATGCTGTATTCTGAATAAGAATGTAAGAATTAACCATTTTGCCATTCATTTCAATTATGAGCATTTTACCATCTTTTTTCTAAATACTCTATATTGTATAATTGATGCGGCAAAACTCTGACAAATGGAGCCATTGGAACATAATCATGAAACGAATCCTGCTCGCAGAAGATGATAACGATATGCGTCGCTTTCTCGTAAAAGCCCTAGAACGTGCAGGCTACGAAGTCGCCGATTTCGATAATGGTATTAGCGCATATGAACGTTTACAAGAAGAGCCATTTTCCCTTCTCCTGACTGATATTGTGATGCCAGAGATGGACGGAATCGAACTCGCACGACGTGCTACTGAGATTGACCCTGATTTACGAGTAATGTTCATTACGGGTTTTGCAGCAGTAGCACTCAATTCAAATAGTGATGCCCCTCCTGATGCAAAGGTTCTCTCTAAGCCATTTCACTTACGTGAACTCGTCAATGAGGTTGAAAAAATCCTTATTGCTGCTTAAAAAGTATTTTTTAAAGTTATTTGCATCTGTTGAAAGAGAAAATGAAATTAGGCATTGACGTTTGGCATTCTATATGGTGTATGCAACATCAATGAATGGGCGTGTAGCTCAGCGGGAGAGCACTACGTTGACATCGTAGGGGTCACAGGTTCAATCCCTGTCACGCCCACCATTCAACTTTATAGTATAAATAAATTATCGAATTATCGTATTCTTCCAAGGTACGGGATGCGTAAATAAAGATTCGGAAATAAGATTTTGCAATATGCCTCTACAAAGGGCATACTTTACGGAGTGTTTCTAATATTTTTTACGTTCTGATAGCGCCTCTTAGGGGAAGCCATCTAAAAGTATCACAAACGTAATAACAGCCTCATTTTGCAACAGATTAGAAGTTTGATTTTAAAATTCTTTCCACAAGCATAGGCTTCCGTTCTAAAAAATATTGTTTGTTTCCTGATCTATCCCCTGTTTTTCTTAATTCTTTCATGTCTATTGGTATACAACTTGTTGTCCAAACAGTTAGATATAACCACAGTCACTTCGATAGATATAAAACACTTAACCTTAGAGCTGTATTTTGAGTTTACCAATTACAGATTATAATAAAATATTAAAAAGAGTAAAAAACACGATAAAAGCAATTTTTTTCATTCTAAAAATACATTTGATTTATAATCATGTTTTATTGTTTGCCATGTTGAATGAGAAATCCGAATATCG
>NZ_JBHIOZ010000018.1:0-2865 GCF_042195805.1 Bartonella sp. AP57NXGY
TATACCATTTACGAATGTCATCGTAAAATGTCTTTCGTGTGCGTTAAGAGATATTTCTTTAAAACAAGTACATAAATATGCAATACAAATATACTAATATACAACATAAGTATATTTCTTTTGGAGCGTTCTTTACTTTTGTGCAAAACATGCCCCATTAGAGCAGCATTAACCAATCTTGCTATGAGATAAACGATCAGAAAACATTTTTATCTTCCGCCGCTCACCTTAAAGGACTAAGATCTTAACTCAATCGGCTCTGTACGCAGTCCGAATTTTTGTCAAACGATCTTCTCCTGACTTTCCCCTCATCTGCTTCACTTAAACGAAAGACTCAACAAATAAACCTACGAATATTCATCGTACACTAAAAAATACTTAAACGTTCCAAGAAAACTTATATGTCTTATATTACCGTTATAAATGACAGTGCTTTATAGCATAACAGGATAAAAAAAGTTTCCAGCAACACAAAACTTACAAAATCAATCAATAGTCCTTTTAAAGCTTTCTTTTTTAGGATTCACAATACTCCAACTCCTTAAGCTTTTATAAAAAAAGGAACGATTTTAAGCTTGCCGAATATGTTGTATCAGCATATATTACAGATTGTAACATATTGTTATTCATAAAATCACCTCAAAAAGAACAGAAAGAGGTTTTTATGGCTGATCTCGTAAAAGCCGCTATGCTTTATTCAACCTTGATTATCACCATCAATGCTTTTGTTGTTATTTTAGTTCTCGTAATAGAAATATACTAAGCATACTCTTTTGGCTTTTTATAATCTGTGCAAATGAGCATCTTAATTTCACATAAGAGCAAAGCAAAATTTTAATTCTACAGATAAACCACACACCCAATTTCAAACATCGCTTGCAACTATTTGAGTATAAACTCTGCTTTTTGTATGCATTTTTAACCATCAGTGTCCGTCTTTTCACGCTATCTTGAATCTCAACTTCACTCCCACCTTAAAAAACGAAATTTTCTATCAGATATGATCTGTAAATAATTTGTCTCTTTATTGAGTAAATTTCCCCTTCAGGGCATATCACAATTCTAAAGAATAATATTTCATGAAGCTTATGATAATCTATTGAACACCATCTTTACCCTTATGAGAGAATAAACCAGCAGCATCACACACTTTTCCAGCCCCAAATGTTGCCAACAAACCTTTAGCACTTGAGATAATTCATAAGAGGCATTTTTACGTCTTTCTTCAACAGTTTTTATCCACACGGCTCTCCCCGCTTGTACCATGCAAGAAGATGGTTTTAATTAATTCAACCGAGAACAGATTTGGAATAAGAGAATCTTACGTTATTCGAGATCCTTATTCAGTATAAAATAATTAAATTATTTTTATAAATCAAAGTGTTATTCAGAAAAACATTCATCACACACTCGAGAACAAAAAACACCTCATACGTAAAGTTTTATATGCGCTCCACCGCTCAACATGATAATATCACGACACAATTAAGATAAAAAAATAACAAGGAAAAACCTTGCAAACTCAGAAAAGAGAGGAGAAAAATGAAAAGATGTGGAGAGCGCTCAATTCCTCACACATCCAGCAAAACCATCCTAGCAAAACTGTCTCACAACTTAACTAATGTTATAATATTCTCAAATCAAAAGAAATTTTTTAAAAATAGTTTGAGAAAAACATTTGAGTATGAAACGATAATAATTCTATTCAGAATGTTTTTCTCTTTATTAAAACAGAGAACGTAATTTCCAAACAAATGTTTCCTCCTAATTTTTCCGAAATTAGCCGCAACACTTAAAGACGATCTTAGTGTGATGAAACATTTATTTGTGATAAACGCAAAAAAACACCCCAAAGATAGATTTAATCTCATATTTTAAATACATGTAACCAAAACATTAAAAAATTAGCAGTAACACGTAACAACTCATTGGGAGGCAATACTATCTACAATTGAAAGCACTTTTGAGCTGAACAAATGACAGTATAGCATACGTTTACACAAAGAGTACTGATCGTAAACGACTAATTCTTGAAGCCATAAAAAGACTCTCTAAAAGTTAGAGAGAGCCTAAAAACGCAATAGAATCAAGAACTAAAAAATTCCTTATTTATTGAACTGTATGTTTTTAATTAATGCCAAACATAAGTTCCATATATGCTTGTCTGGCATGTTGGCAATTTTTAGATTTCTCCATAGAAGATTGATCCAGCTTTTCACATTTTTTTGCCCACTCTTCGAGTAATGTTTTATCTTTCTTAAATTCCGCTACGCTGTAGTTTTTTTCGCAACCAGCAACGACAAGTCCAGTACAAAGCAGCAATGCTGTAATAATAACTTTATTCATGATTTAATTTCCTTCCTTTTTATCTTCAGTTTTTTTCTCGTCATCATGTACAAAGCTTGAACCAGGCCAATCTCGGGCATGAACTTCACGATACGCTTTATCTGCGTTTTTACAATTTTGAGAATCTAAATCCTCTGATATCATGCATTTCATTGCCCATTGCTCGAGTAATTTGGGATCCTTCTTAAATTCCGCTACGCTATAAGTTTTTTCACAACCAGAAACGACAAGTCCAGCACAAACCAGCAATGCTGTAATAATGGCTTTATTCATCAATAAATTCCCCTTTTTCAAATTTACAAAGTTTAGGACACAATTTAGGGCCTTAAAAAAAGTTCTACATATGCTTGTCGAAGGTTTTTACAATTTTGAGAGGATTTGAGCGGTGAATCATCGTTCTCACATTTCTTTGCCCATTCCTCGTATAATTTTTCATTTGTTTTAAATTCTTTTACACTATAAGTTTTTTCACAACCAGTAACAGCAAGTCCAGTACAAAGCAGCAATGCTGTAATAATG
>NZ_JBHIOZ010000018.1:2965-7158 GCF_042195805.1 Bartonella sp. AP57NXGY
TAATAATGGCTTTATTCATCAATAAATTCCCCTTTTTCAAATTTACAAAGTTTAGGACATAATTTAGCACCCGATTAAAATTGTACATTCGGTTCATTGTGCATTTTCAAAAATTTTAAAATCCACTTCTGTACGCGAATATTTTATTAACAATATCTTTGGGTTCACATCCCCTCCTATATTGTGACCTTGCGTCTACTTTCCTTTGCAAATACGTACACTTCCAACGCAAACATGTTAAATCATGAAAACTGCCTTTCATTTATCAGACTTGCATTTGTAACATTATCTGCACGGCAGCTCTTTGTATTTGAAGTGTTAAAACTTCAGCAAAAATTCTGATATCTTGACATTCTCAAAAAGCTTTTTAATCATTTCTTTTCCTTCAAGAACCTTTTGGTAACGAGAAGCAGCACGATATCTTACCCAAAATTCGTCATGCCTATACCCATTGCAAATTCCCTGCAAACGAAAGAATACAGCTTTTAATCAACTAATTGCGCTCTTATCATTTCTAAACCACCGGAAAAGAAAGAAAGCTTTAAGTCCCCCTGTACTTTTTAAAAGCCAATAGAAATGCTAAAAAAGCGATCTTATACATTCCAATTGAAGAAAAAAGCCTATTGCCTTGCGTACCATTACAACTGGCATTAAATATTTAAGACTATAAAATCATATAAATGTAAGAAATATTTTCTATAATATACTCAATGACTTCTTTTGTTTATTAGGAAAAATTATAGCGCGTCAATATCAGTAAATTTTACTTATTTTTATCCCCCCCTTTATAAACAATGAATATAATTTAATAAAACGGATTGCTGCATAACAGAAAAAAATAATCAAGGCTACTCTTAATTACATTATTTACGCATGTATTAAGTACAATAAACAAAAAAATAACCTGATGTTTAAAATCATTATCAAGATAATTTTTATGGAAGAATAAACTTATCTACTCATCTAGCGGATAAGATCACAAGTAGTATGATGATTATCACATTTATAGGGAAAAGTTTGAAACGGAGAATTTTTCGCAAACTCATAGCTCTTTCATGCGATGATACAGAACCTTATGAAAAACAACTTGAATGAAGCAACCATCGTGAAAAAGGAAGAGCACTTTTATTATTAACTTCGTATAAAAACAATCGATATCATCTCTAGAAAAAGCATTCAAAGCAACGAAATTATCGTATCATTTTTTACACTTTTCCGTATTTTTGTGAAAGCAATTCGCGGACCTCATCAGCTATTTTAGTTCCACGACTTGCACAACTGACCTTAATCAACCGATGCAAACTTTCTGGTATATCAATCGTGAGGCGCTTCATACCTCCACTCATGCTCCCTTTGTGGCTTCCTACCCATGCATCCGCTGTTAAAGGGATTGATTTATTGGTTGGTTTTGTGCCGATTTTAATTTTTTTATTCATCGTGCTAACTCCTTGATTTCCGCTGCAACCGCTTCAATCTCTGCTGCTGCTGGTCCTTGCTTATCAACTTCATAAACCGCCTTCCCCTGTGCTGCTGCTTCTGCAAAAATCACACGCTGCGCAACGCTAGAAGAAAGAACATGTACGGGGTATATGCCAAGAGCTTCGTTCACATCACGCCCTATCGCTGTATTGACGATTTTACGATTAATAACAAAAGCAGATTTGAGATTTTCTTTATAAACACGTGCTTCGTCAATCAGCTTTACAATTCCATCCGCTGCCCAAATATCATAGGGACTAGGCAAAACAGGGATAAGCACCAAATCCGAAGCCATAAGAGCACTACGAGCAAGATCAGTTACACGCGGAGGACCATCGATAATAATATGATCATAACCATGACCAATCTGTGTAATCTCTTTGTGAACCGTTGCACGCGGTAAACCAATAACCGAAAACAAAGGTGCATCTTCACGCGCAGCAGCCCAATCCAATGCGCTTCCCTGTGGGTCAACATCAATAAGCAATACCCGTGTACCAGTACGTGCAAAACTGGCAGCAAGATTAACACTCAACGTCGTTTTTCCGACACCTCCCTTTTGATTCAAAAGTCCAATGATCATCCATTACGCCTTTCAGTATTATCGTTTTTACGATTATACTGAAAGTAATAAAAGAAACAAGCATCCAATACGTGCAAAATAATCATTTCTCCCATTTTCAGGATAAATAATAATAGCCCGCAATTTTTTATAATATTCTTTAACATGAGCAAAACATTATGAAGATGATATTCTTGAAAATAACAAAATAAATTTAAAAGAGGCATGCTCTTCCCCCCCACCCTAAAACGAAGATTCTTAAATCCATGTCGATCTGTAAACAATGCGCTGTAAATGATCCAGCTTCTTATTTTGCACCGGCCTTTTGGGATTCTCCCTTCATGCAATCCACTTAATGCAACTCTACAAACAAGCTCCACTCTGAATATACAACAAACTATAAGGAGAATTCATTGTTTTGCACGTTAAATGAGAGAGCCGAAATCAGGAAGATTCTCTCATTTCATGCCTCTTATATTAAATTAATCAAAATCATATCTCTTGTACGTACAAGCAGGGCTGGCGTGTGGGTAAAAACTGTACAAGAAAGGATTTAAAATGCTTCTTATGCAGAATCTCAAGTACCAAGAACTATTACAATATTGGAGGTTGGCAAATATAACAATGGTACCGACTTCCTTCTTCATAAGCGTAAAAAGGGTGGTGATCCATGAATTTTATACTCTTTGACGCTCGACAGAGTAAAATGGGCTTAAGAGAAATAAGGGTACCTCTAGCAAGCGCGTAAACAAACAACACAATGAAATGTCTATGCTGAGTAAACACTATAGATTATCCATAAAGACCAAACATCCGTCTTTTATAAGATCGCATAACGAACATGTTGCGGAGTGAGATATTTTGCATCTTACAGCTCATTTTTGCCAAATAGATCTTCTCGACAAAAAGAATATTTTTGTTAAGATGCCACTGAAAAACTTACCTTCATTATGTTCTTTCTATATACCAGACCAGAGGGTATCGTGAAGATCGTGCAATTGGGAATAAACAAAAATGAATTTACAACAAATTGAACCTGATATTTTTATCAGCGCCCAACTTAGCATAGAAAATATCAAAACATTGGCACAAGCTGGTTTTAAAACAATTATCTGTAACCGCCCCGATCACGAAGAGCTCCATCAACCTGACTTTTCTAGCATTAAAACGGTCGCAAATGAATATGGCATAAAAGCCTATCACATTCCCATTTCTCCTCCAACTATAGAAAAGTCAGCTGTTGAAGCCATGCAAACAATTTTAAAAACAGCCTCTCTGCCTCTTCTTGCCTATTGTCATCACGGATCACGCTCGCTGCATCTTTATCGTTTAGCGCGTCTTTAAACAGAGGGTTCGCACATTTCCTACGCACCTTAAAAGACGAAAATTCTTAAATACGCATCGATTTGTAAAAAACAATCTGTCAATAATCTTTGTTTTGCGCCTTTCCTTTGGCTTGCCACTTCATAAAACTCTACAAGCAAGCTTTGCTCCTCAATATACAACAAGCATACACACCCGAAGCCATAAAAATGCGTGAAAATTCATATGATGATCGAAGAAAATTATTTTCACCTCACCTTTTATCACTGCTCCACCTTCTTTTTCTCTTCCTTTACCAATACGAGCTCATTCGTACGCCACAGACACCTAAAACGACAGTAAAACCACTAAGAAAACCCATATTCCGAATAAACGGCATGCAGAGTATTTTATAAAAAAGCCGTAAGCCATAATCTATGATTAACTGCGACATATTGATTTATAACAATTAATTATTTTGCACGTTGAGTGATAAATCCTAATACCGTAAGATTCTCTCAAGCCTATTTATATTGAAGCAATCAAAAGCATGTTTCTTGCATGTCACAAGCAGGAAGTGTTCGTGTGAAATAAAACGAGTTAAGAAAAAACTCTCATAAGCGCTCTCAAATAGCCTAGACTGTACAACACTAAAGGCTTGTCAATATAACGGATGGTGTCGGATTGCTCTTTTATTAGGCATAAAGATGATAGCGCTCAACGAAACTTGTATGATACCATTCATGAGAGCCATCATGAAAATGAATATGAGAAGCGTTGAGAGATATTTCTTTAAAAGAAGTGCATAAATTAGCAAAACAAGGATATTCCAGCATTTTATTTTACCTGT
>NZ_JBHIOZ010000018.1:7258-23436 GCF_042195805.1 Bartonella sp. AP57NXGY
GATTGACGTGTTACGACAACAAAATTGTGCCTTTATCCATCAAAAGCATTAGAAATTTTGAAACAATACACCTGCTTTCTCGCAATGATTTCTTTTATCTACAATCAATCGCAGTCTCCTTAATATGCATTCCCCATCACAATATACAAGAGAAACGAAACTTAAAGCATTTTCCAGCAGCTTCATTCTCGTTTACGTGATTGGTCAGCACGAAAACTGCTGCTGACCACTAATCTTCTTCACAAGACTCGACAAACAAAACTTTTGTAAAAATATTCATTACATAATACAAAATATCACATGCGTAAGGTTACACGAACCAACTCTCATCATAAACGATGATACGGCATAAATGACATAATAAGCCAAATTAGAAAAAAGAAACAATAACCTTTTAAAATAAAAAAAGTCATCAATTAAATTTTATCAAACTATAAGCTTAAAATCGCAAGAAATTTTAAAAACAGCCTTTCTCCTTCTTCACGTCTATTATTGCTAAATAGGCTGGTTGCTTATTCTTTACTGCATCTTTTATGACGAGTTTTAACGGATCAGAAAGAAACAAGCAGTAAAGTTTTGAATGACAACAAAAACCATAACGTTAACTTTGAAAAAAATGATGCCAAAATCAGATCTTCAGATATTCGATTCTCCCTCTCAACAACGGAAAAAACATATATTCCACGATGTTTTGGAATATATGTTTGTGATTATAATCACTTTAAGTGCTATTTTTACGGCTCTTCTCTCTTTTTCAGATCAGTTTAGGACATATTTTTAAAAGTAAGCAGCCTATCCAACGTTGATAATGGTTGTACTGTCTTTAAAATTTCTTTTGCTTTTTTTTCATCACGATGCATTTGCGCAATCAAAGGTTCAAGCCCATCAAATTTTTCTTGTCCTCGCAAAAACTGGAAAAAAGAAACGGTACAGCTTTCCCCATAAAGGTCGTCGTTAAAGTCAAACAAATAGGTTTCCAAAAGGGGCGCACCATCTTTAACAACCGTTGGACGACAACCAAAGCTTGCAACACCATCATACAAAACACCGTTCGCACGACGCAAACGTACCGCATAAACACCATGAGCCAAACGAACTTGGGGAGGCAACATTTGATTAGCGGTAGGAAATCCCAAAAGACGTCCAAGTTTTTCACCTTGAATAATATTGGAGCGTATCCGATAGTGATACCCTAACAAATGGGCTGCTTTGTCCACTTCCCCTTGTGAGAGAAGTTGCCGAATAAAACTCGAGGAAATGATCAAAGATTGTGAATCTTGAGAACGAGAAACGCAAGAAACTTGCACAACCTCAAATCCATATTTCTCTCCCCTTTGGCAAAGAAGATGTACATTTCCGCTTTTCTGATGACCAAATTGAAAATTTTCGCCTGTCACCACAACTGAAACATCAAAAACTTCCTTTAAAAACGACTTGATAAATTCGTCCGCTGAAAGAGCGGCAAACTGTGCATCAAACGGCTGTTCAATCACGCAGTCAAAGCCAAGGGTTTTAAAAATTTCAGCTTTTTCAGCTGCCTCTGTCAAACGATAGACAGGAGCTGAATGTTGAAAAAAACTTCTTGGATGGGGTTCAAAGGTTAAAACAACTGCTGGTTTCTTTTTTATACGGGCGAAATCAAGCGCTTTTTGCAACACCACCTGATGTCCGCAATGAACACCATCAAAATTTCCAAGTGCCAACACTGCTCCCCGCCAAGCCGAGGGAAACATATGAATTCCCTGAAGACGCAAAAAATTAGTCATTACTGAAGTGCCCACATGATTGCTTGTGGTTTATAACCATGACGTTCAAGAAAAGAATGCAAAGCTTGCTTATCAACCACACCATTTTGCGTATAATCATAATGATGAATCCCCCCCATAATATAAAGGGCATCAAGACCAAAATGAGCCGCCCCCTTAATATCCGTTAAAAGACCATCACCAATAGCTAAAACTTGACTTTTTTCTACTGTTCCCCGTATTTTTTGAAGTTTTTCAAAGGCACATTCATAAATAGGCGCGTGAGGTTTTCCAGCAATGCGCACCTCCCCCCCTAATTGTTGATAAAGACGAGCCAATGCACCAGCGCACCAAAATTCTTTATTTCCATAATGGACAATCACATCTGGGTTCGCACAAATAAAAGGTAAATTCCGCGACCGCATGCGACGAAACATCTCCTCATAAGCAGAGGGTTCTTCGTCAAAATCTTCAAGAAAACCGCTACAGACGACAACAGAAGCCTCCCATTCTTCAACAAATTCACACTCTAACCCTTCAAACAGCACCAAATCATGCTGTGGACCAATGAAAAAAACTTTACGCGGAGCAGTCAGAATAAGATCGCGCGTTACATCCCCTGAAGTGATAATGGCATCATAATAGTCGCTATGAACATTCATACTTTGTAATTGAGCAGCAACATCTTCCCGTAGCCGAGGAGAATTGGTCAATAAAATGACAGTTTTTCCCATTTGTCGGATTTTATACAACGCCTTCAACGCTGGTTCAAATGCATGTACACCGTTATGCACAACACCCCACACATCACAAAAAACAGCATCATAATGCGCTATAATAGTCTCAATATGGGTAACTTCATTCATGGTGCACCTATCTCTATTTGTCATTTAAAGCTGTCTTTTACTTCAAAATTACTTACCGAAAGATAATACTTGTGTCATCTGCTTTCTCAAACCATATCCCAACTTTTTATCGTCTATAGAGATCATAAGAAATGATAAAATAACTAAGTTATCATTAAGTTGTGCAAAATTCTAAAATGCTTGATAGCAAAAGCTTATCATTCCCCAATGCTATTTTTCTCATAAAAATTTTAATTCTAACAACAACGACGTTGATAGAGTTTTTTATCTAAAATACTCAAATTCTTCACTGAGAAAATAAACGTATCCCCCTCTTAAAAACATGCATCATGAGAAAGCCCAATATATTTTCTCATTTCAAATTTGTTTATATTGAATCAATCAAAACCTATTCGCTTACATATTATAAGCAGAGAGCGTACAGATAAAAACACGTGAAGAAAGAAAAAATAGCTCTTAGGCTCCCTTTCAAAGGCAAAAACTGTCGTAATATTTTGAACTGGCAGAGAGTATGTGCCGTCCGAGCATCTTTTTTTCAGTAAAGATAGCAATATAGCTTTTATCCCATTCATAGAGGCTTTTACGCTATATACTTTACGAAGCACCATTGTAAAATAGGCGCTAACATTGAGAAATATCTTCTAAAACAAACATGTGAATATACAACAATAAGATCTATAATGTTTTGAGTTTATTTTGCATGAGGGCTCTTTACTCATAAAAGCTTTCCCCTATCATCATGATATCTCAGACGCATCAAAACAAATCATTTTGATTATTGGTTAAGGACAGCACCGTAAGCGGTAACTTGAGCTTAAAAACCAAGGTTTACCTTCGTAAAATGCATATCTGATGTCATGAGTTGAGTAAGCAAACCTTAAAACTTTGAAAGGCAAACAACCTCCTATTTAAAAAAATCTATCCGTCTCAAGAAAAACTATTTTTATTGCCAATCTCCTAAAATTACTTTATGAATCGAAAAATGTTTTGATCGCATACGCAACGATCAAAAGGGGTCTTGAAAACCCGAAACCCTAGCGTAAAAATAAACCCACTATGTGGGTATCCCGGAATTCCGGGAGATTTTGCTATGTCCAGGTGCTCCAAGCACTAAAAGCAAAATGCTGACTAGGGTTCAGTGTTTTCAAGCTCCCGGAATACCAATGCGAGGGCGCTCGCACCTGGAGGGGGAAAATGCAAGCTCAAAATCTTAATATTGATCTTTTTGTAGGCAAAAAAATTCGCTTTAGGCGAAAAGTGCTAAAAATGTCTCAAAAAACATTAGGGCATCATTTAGGTGTCACTTTTCAACAAATCCAAAAGTATGAAAAAGGCTTAAATCGCGTGAGCGCAGGACGTTTAAAGGAAATTTCCGATATTTTGAATGTTCCACTTGCCTTTTTTTACACTGATATCATCAAAAAAGACAACACCCCGTACCATTATGATGAAATCGCCTCGAGCAAAGAGGAATATTTGCTTTTAAAAAGTTTTAGAGTCCTCACATCTGTCAAGCAGAAAGCAATTTTAAACTTAATTTGTGATCAAAATTAAAACGCTTTAAAAGCATAGCTATAGGGTACTACATGCCCTATTCTTGGCTTTCTCCCCACACCCCAAAAGGATGCCCCCCCTCAAACCGGTTGATAAACGATCCGCCTTCTCAAAAATAACTCCTTCTCAGCTTCCCATTTCATATGGTTCCTTTCACAAAATTATATAAACAAGCCCTCCCTTGAATATTCATCACACTCTCTTATCAAAACACCCCTATAAAGTTTTATATCTTATATCACCACACCCGCAAACAATAGCGTTTTACAGCACAACAGAATAAGTATTTATCCGTATTTAAAGAGCGGCCCCCTTTTCGCTATGGACGCTCTATTTATTTTAAATGATGTACATTTAATATACCTGCTATTAAAGACTTAGTATCTGTTATAAAGTCTTAAAGGCATATTTTCCCTCTAAAATCTCAATGCTACACCAACTCTACCGTAAGGCAAAACATTGATTTATAAAGATAATTTATTATTTTACATGTTGAATGAGAATCCAGAATATCGTAAGATTCTTTCATTTCAGACTTGTTCCATGTTGAATCAACCAAAACTATATCTCTTGCAGGTTACAAGTGGGAAGAGGCGTATGGATAAAAACTATTAAGTAAGAATTAAAAATGCCTCAAACGAACCGTCTCAATTACCAAGAGCTGTAAGCAACACCCACAAGCTGACAAACTGTGTGATGGTGCAAGGCTTACTCCGTTATGAAGCGTAAAGATGGGGGGCTCAATGGATTTACCCTTATACCCTTTACGAACAGCGTCGCAAAATAGGCTTGGATACCTTAAGAGATGTTTCTATAAGACAATGCTATCCTGTTTTCTCATGATCATAATCCTCAATCTAACAAAGATGAAACAAACAATAGGATTGCGAATATGATTTGGGGAGCTCATCTGAAAGATGAAAAATGATAAAAAAATCCGCTATAACAATTGAAGAAGCGAGCATTCGTTGAGCCGTAACTTCTTTATTTTAGAATTTTTATATCACACTTTACTGTTGAGATGCATGACCACGGTCTGTAACATCAAGCTTTGGCGAGAAAAACATTTCAGTATCTGCTTGTAAAACATTTTGACAGCTTTTAGATTCCTTAACAGCTTGTCCTGAAAGAGAACACTTCGTTCCCCATTCTTCTCTTAATTTTGCATCTTTTTTTAAATCTTCTACGCTATAGGTTTTTCACACCCCACGACGAATAATAGAGTCATGCATAATAAATAATTTTTTTCATTTTACTCCTCTTTAAATACCTTATCTGTTAATATCATCCCCCCAAATGAGGGTTGAATTTTCACACTGTATGAGAATACAGCCTCACTATCACTTGCTTGCTTTCAAAGTGAACACTCTGAGTAAAGTAACGCAAGAAGAGCTCACAATAGCCATCGTATGAGTTTGTCATAAAATACAATGAGAAGGGAAAGAGCCCAAACTGAATACAAATGATGAAATCAGAAGACGCATTAATGCTTTTGTCCAACTGATTTCAAATAGTTACATTGCAATAGGCATCGCCCCTAACCCTATAGAAAGCCTATGAGCATTATAATACTTAAGTCTCACGATCATTAAACCACAAAGCCATAACAAAAAAGTATGAACTCTTTTTACCTATTTGTATGTTGATTATTGTTCCTCCATCGAGGCCTAAATAGAAACGTTTTGTGATATATAGAAAACAATCAGCAATGCAAATCATTTTACGAAGATTTCTTCGTGTAGAGTCTATTTGAAATCCATCCATCATTTGGAAGTCTGAATTTAAAAGCAGATAATTATGAAAGCTTTTCAAGGAATGCAACAGATTGATCACTTTTAAAGAAGTAAAAAACGTGATCCAATCCTGAAGACAAAAATTCTGATGAAAAAACTTTTGCTATGAATTCTTTTAAGGCATTGTGAAAGATTTTATCCGTTATATCAAACGTTACACCATTTTGGGGTCTGTTTATTTTTTACTTTTATCAACACCGCTCTAGAAATCCGTTTCTTGAGCGTTTTTTATCGCCTCACTTTCTCCTTCAAACACAAATACTCAAAAATGCTTTGCCACCAACAATGACATTTTCCTGCTTTTATAAAACACATAAGTAAAAATAGAGAAGCGATTTTGAAAGCAACCCTCCCTTGAAAAGGGAAGTACCATCCATTTACTTCCTAAACGAAAATAATCTCACCGTTTATTCAAATTTGCTCTACGATTTGGTACAATTTTATTGATAAAGTTTTCTCTATAAAAATTTAAGTAAATATGTTCGTTAAAACCAATCATGGACTAGCAAAGGGGTTATAGGATCCATTATCTCGCCGCCATTTTAAAGGTTCAGTGAAATCACTCGACCAAAGACCAATCTTATTGCCACGTGCTTTTTCTTCCGCATGATGATACTGGGCTGGAATAGGATTTTTCCCCTCTTTTGAGAGTACCAACATACCTTCTTTAAGACCTTCCTCAGCTAAATCAACCCCTTGAACAAAACATTGCGCATAATAAACACCATTGTGCATCAAAGCCTGTTTACAGGATAAATCCTGCCCAAGTGTTTTGGTGACAAGCCAAGCCGTTGTAACCGCACCACAGGGCCATTCTTGATCATTTAATCTTGCTTTTTGACGGGGTGCACATGTGTCAACACCATAAAGATGAATATCACGGGAGATATGTGAGCGCCAAGATTGTGCAGCAGGCGTCAGTAATTTAAATGTAACCCCACTTGTAACAGAAGCCTTACCATGAAAAACAACAGCATTATTTGCAACATCATTTAATGAAACACTCTTCTGCACATCGAGAGCTGGTTCATTTTTTTCTAATTGCTGTTTGGTGATAGATCTACCCAACTTTTTTTCTTCTCGATAGAGATCGACAATATCTTGGATATCTTGCGTCTCAAATGTTTTAAGAATGCTGAAATCCATTTTATCTTTATATTGGCTTAATCCCCACACCGTAGCCCCCATAATGTAAATAATAACAATCAATTTAAATAGCATCTCTTAACACGCTCGCTCAAAAAATTCGTTTTTTTCCTATCATGTCAGATTATTGATCAGCAATCCCCTTGTTTTTAAAGAAAAAATCCAAATATAAGTGTTGCAGATTAACTACATTTTGTAAAGAATGATATTCTTTCTTTCATTATTTTAATATTGTTATTTTTACCAATATACACAACTTAAAATTGCCATTTTCATGTAACACAATCTCAATTTGAAAAGACTTCTGTCTCTTTACGAAGAAGAGCTTGAGAGTGAACAGATCCACGATCAAGGCTTTTAAAACAAACAAACGAGAAGAATTAAACTGTCATCAAATGACAGCACTTTCCAGTTTGTTAGAGGCAATGGAATGTCGACATATGAACAAATATTATTTGTTAAAGAGAGGTAAAATGACAGATAATAGATTCCAAAACATCATTTTTATCGTGACCATGCTGCTTTTTACGGCAGTTTTTGTATCTGATTTTTCTTATGCTGCTTCTTCTACTACTGGTGGAGGTGGTCTGGGAAATCTTGATGGTGTTTTAGGCAACATTGTCACAATGATGACGGGTCCAACGGCAAAGCTTATTGCTATTATATGTGTTGCTGCTGTGGGGATTGGCTGGATGTACGGCTTTATTGATTTACGCAAAGCAGCTTACTGTGTTCTGGGGATTGCTATTGTTTTTGGTGCCCCTGCTCTTGTCGGTAAATTAGCGGGCACAACATAAATGAACGAAGATACTCTTTTCCTTGCCTGTACGCGCCCAGCCATGTTTGCTGGTGTTACAATGGAAGCCATGGCGCTCAATGTCATGGCGACATCCATTCTTTTCATTTTGACCAGTGATTTTACCATGTTTGGTCTTGGGATTGGGATACACTTTATTTTGCGAGAAGTGACAAAGTACGATCACAACCAATTTCGCGTATTATTTGCATGGCTCAATACCCGAGGAAAACAAAAAAACCTCAACCGATGGGGAGGAGGTTCAACCTCCCCTTTACGCCTTATCCGCACTTATAAGGAACTAAGCTGAAGGAACGAAATTGGTGAAACAGATGTCAATAATGAAACGGGAAACTTTGCCTGAAGAATATATTCCCTATATACGCTACATCAACCAACATGTCGTTGCTTTAAATTCACGCTGTTTAATGGTTGTGATGGCTGTTGAGGGTATAAATTTCGACACCGCGGATATTGATCAATTAAATTCTTTACACAACCAATTAAACACCCTTTTAAAAAATATCGCAGATGAACGGCTTGCTTTATATTCTCACATCATCCGCCGCCGTGAAACGATATACCCAGAAGGTCATTTTCTTTCATCTTTTGCAACAACATTAGATGAAAAATATAAAAAGAAAATGGTTTCGCAAGAACTGTATAGAAATGATCTATTTATTTCACTGGTTTGGAATCCGGCCGCGGATAAAACAGAAAAGCTGGTTTCATTTTTTCAGCGCTTGAGCAAAGCGAAGAAAACACAATCTGAGCCCGATGAAGAAGCTATTCGTAAACTCGAAGAGTTAAGTCAAGATCTTATGCAAGGTTTGGAAGAGTATGAAGTCCGTCTACTATCAATCTATGAACATGAAGGACTTTTATTTGCTGAACAAAGTGAATTTCTCCACCAGCTAGTGGGGGGAAGACGTGAGCGTATTCCTCTCACATTTGGAACTATTGCTTCAACAATTTACTCGGATCGTGTTATTTTTGGGAAAGAAATTATCGAAATTCGCCATGAAAGCAATGAACGCTTTGTGGGCATGTTTGGATGGAAAGAGTATCCTTCTAAAACACGCCCAGGTATGACTGATGGTCTGCTTACGGTGCCATTTGAATTCATTTTAACACAATCCTTTGTCTTTAAAAGTAAGGCAGCCGCCAGTGCGATTATGAGCCGCAAACAAAATCAAATGATCAATGCAGCTGACCGTGCTAGCTCACAAATCGATGCACTGGATGAAGCGCTAGATGATTTAGAATCAAACCGTTTTGTTTTGGGAGAACACCACATTTCTTTAGCTGTTTTTGCTGATCATCCTAAAATATTGTCTGAAAACTTATCAAAAGCACGTTCCCATTTAACCAATGGAGGAGCCGTGATTGCCAGAGAAGATTTAGGATTGGAAGCAGCATGGTGGGCACAGCTTCCTGGAAACTTTAGCTATCGTGCGCGTTCAGGCGCCATTACCAGCAGAAATTTTGCCGCTTTATCGCCCTTCCATTCTTTCCCTGTTGGCAAACTGAACGATAATGTTTGGGGAGCTGCTGTCGCATTGCTAAAAACACAGGCTGGTTCACCTTACTATTTTAATTTTCATTATGGCGATCTTGGAAACACATTTGTTTGTGGTCCATCAGGATCTGGTAAAACAGTGATTGTTAATTTTCTTCTTGCACAATTACAAAAACACAATCCAACAATGGTTTTTTTTGATAAAGATCAAGGAGCAGAGATTTTTGTACGGGCTGGAGGAGGGAAATATAAACCTTTAAAAAATGGGCAGCCCACGGGTATTGCTCCCTTAAAGGGCATGGAATACACCGAAAAAAATAAAATCTTTCTTCGTAATTGGATCTTAAAGCTGGTGACCGCTGAAGGGCAAATCGTAACAGAAGAAGAGCGACAAGATATCGCCAAAGCCATTGATTCCTTGGAAAACTTACCCCCAACCCAGCGCTCTCTTGGTGCCCTTCAACTATTTTTTGACAACACATCCAAAGAAGGGATTGCCATACGGCTGCAACGCTGGATTAGAGGCAATGATTTAGGATGGGTTTTTGATAATGATCAAGATGATCTCAATTTAAATGCGCAGTTCATTGGCTATGACATGACCGATTTCTTAGATAATGAAGAAATTCGTCGCCCCTTAATGATGTATCTCTTTCACCGCATTCTTGATTTGATTGATGGGCGGCGCATCATTATCGTCGTTGATGAATTCTGGAAAGCTTTAGAAGATGATTCATTTAAAGCTTTTGCGCAAGATCGACTAAAAACAATTCGTAAACAAAATGGCATGATGCTCTTTGCAACACAAAGCCCTAAAGATGCTTTGAACTCAACAATCGCGCACACAATCATTGAGCAATGCCCCACCCAAATATTTTTTCCAAATCAAAAAGCAAATTACAATGATTATGTCGAAGCTTTCAAACTTACTGAGCGTGAATTTGAACTGATACAGTCAGAGTTAAGCAGAGAATCCCGTCGTTTTCTCATCAAACAAGGACAAAGTTCCGTCGTTGCAGAACTTAACTTACGTGGAATGAATGATGAGATCGCCGTTTTAAGCGGCACAACAAAAAACATTGAACTCATGAATGAAATTATCAACGAATATGGAGCTGCCCCTGACAAATGGCTGCCCATATTTTATCAAAGGAGAAAAAATCAATGAAAAAATATGGCTTAGTTACACTGTTATCTTTTTCTTTTATTTCTCATGCAATAGCGCAAATAACACCTGATGTGGATGAATATTATAAACAAGCACTCGAGAACACACAAAAATTAGATGCTGCAAAATCAGAAACAGCTGAAAACATTTATAAAAGCGCAACTGACACTGCAAATAAAATCAAAGACATAAGTCAACAACTTGAAAATATTAAATCAAAACCAGACACAAAACCAGAAGAATTGCAAGCCCTTCGACAAGATCTTCAAGTAAAGCTTTCTCTTCTTCAAGCCGATCTTCAAGTAGCTTCTTTAAAACTTCAGTCTCTTGATATGATTCAAGCAAGAGATACGAAGACAAAAGATGAATTACGTGAAGAAAAGGAACAAAAAAAGCATAAATATCTTGAGGCACAATTAAAAGAAAAAGAAAAAGAATTAAAAGAAAAACTTGAAAGTACAAGTACAAATGTCAGACTTTAGTTTTTCTCCCTTTGAAAGCGTTTCTGGGTATATTTTAAAACCCCTTGATAATGTGATGGACACGACGGTGAGTGGGCTGTCTTCTGCTATTTCAGCGCCCTTAAATCTCGCCGCAATCATTTTTATCTTTCTTTATGGCTATAATGTTATGACAGGTCGCGTTGCGCTTTCCATGCATAGTCTTCTCAATAATGTTGTTAAAATCGTTGTTGTTACAACAATGGCAACGAATGCGGATACATTTAATACTTATGTCAAGGATATTTTCTTCAATGATTTATCCAATGCTATTGGGAATGCGCTTAACAGTAATCCTGCAAGCTCCAATGTTTTTGATTATATTTTGTTAAAGGCAAGTTCGCGTTATCAAGAAGTCTTATACAATGCTTGGTTTTTTGAAAAGATCATTGTGGGTCTTCTTGGTTCTATCATGCTTCTCGCGGTTATTCTTTTTTGTATAGGTGGTTTTATTGTGCAAATGTTTGCACAAGTTGCACTCGTCATGATTATAGGTCTTGGGCCTCTATTCATTAGTTTGTATTTGTTCAATGCAACGCGAAAATACTCCGATGCATGGATTACAACTTTGATCAATTTTACCATTTTACAAGTTCTCGTAATCATGCTTGGAACCATTATATGTCAAGTTATCCTACAGGTTCTCAAAGTTTCATATGAATCAATTTATGTTCTTTTTCCCCCTGTCATCGTCATTTCGATCATAGGAGTTATTATCTTCCGTGCGCTTCCTGGTATTGCAACAGCGCTGGCCTCTGGCGGACCATACTTTAACGCTGGTGTCTCTTCAGGAGGACAGATTTTTACAATGCTTTCCAATGGTGCAAGAGCGAGTGGCAATGCAGTAAAAAGTGCCACTTCACAAATCTCAGGAGCTGCCGGTAACGCTGTTAGAAGTGCGGCAGGGGCGGCAGCAAAAGCAGGTAAATCTGGAGGCGGTCGTGGTCGATTTTAAGATAAAGCACCTCTTTAAAAGAATAAGCATTTTTGTTTTTGCCTTGTGTGCGCCCTTTGGCGTACACGCCATGATCCTGTTCCAGATAAGATCTAACATCTTGGGTCTAACAATAAAACCAATCAAAACCTTGCATCACATAAACTTGTAAAAATGTTCAGAACAAAGGCTCTCATGCATTGTATTCGAAGATATTTGTGAGTTCAAAAAATGAAACGAAAAATAACTTTTGTTATGGTCCTAACAATCGCTCTTACTGGTTGTGCCTCTTTGAGTGGCCCTAAAAAACCACCACGCTGTAATGGCAAACATACACGCGCTTTAAATAAAGATAAGTGGAATTGGGACAATAAAAACATTGTCTACCCAGAAAAGAGTGTAAAGCCTGTTACCACTCCCATCATTCTCAATACTTTGGAAAGTGAAAAAGTAACAGCCAATTCAGCTTTATTAAAGCCGGTTATTCATGAAGCACGATCTGATAAAACTGTGGAGGTTATGCGTGAAAAGTGATGCCCTTGAAGAATATATAAAAGAAGCGCGCTCATTTGACATTGATCGCATGCATAGCATGCGCGTGCGGATGAAAATCTCCATGGCTTTAACAGTGCTTTTTGGATTGATGACAATTGCGCTGGCTTTAGCTGTCGCAGCTTTGACACCTTTGAAAACGGTAGAGCCTTTTGTTATCCGCGTTGATAACTCAACAGGCATTATTGATACTGTAAGCGCCCTAAAAGAATCCCCTAACGACTATGATGAAGCGATAACGCGTTATTTTGCCAGCCAATATGTTCGCGCTCGTGAAGGTTTTCAAGCATCAGAAGCAGAAAACAATTTTCGCTTAGTCTCTCTTTTATCTTCTCCAAAAGAACAAAACCGTTTTGCAAAATGGTACGCGGGCAATAATCCAGAAAGTCCGCAAAATATTTATCATAACATGATTGCTACGATCACAATCAAATCAATCTCTTTTATAAGTAAAGATCTTATCCAAGTTCGTTACTATAAAACGATCAGAGACTTGAATGAAAAAGAAAATATTTCCCATTGGATTTCAATCTTAAATTTTTCCTACGTGAACGCACACATTTCAACGTCTGATCGTCTTATCAACCCTCTTGGTTTTCAAGTATCGGAATATAGATCTGATCCAGAGGTGATAAAATGATCAGACTTTTACAAACAATCTCTTTAATTTTTACGATCACTGTCAGCTTTCACACAGCTCTCTCACTTGCGGAAACAGCGCCTGTCAGTGCACGTAAAGATAACCGCATCAGATTTGTCAATTATGACCCCTACAACGTCGTACAAATCATTGGCTCCATTCGCTCTTCGGTTCAACTAGAATTTGCCGTTGATGAAGAAGTAACCTATGTAGGAATTGGAAATTCGGTTGCTTGGCAAGTTGCACCGGCTGGACACTTTGTTTTTCTCAAACCACGTGAAGTTCAGCCTGTGACAAATTTACAAATTGTCACAAGCCGCCAAGATGGAACACAACGCTCTTATCAATTCGAGCTACAAGTCCGTGAAGGCGATGTTTCAGCCGGCAATGAGACGTATTTCTTGGTAAAGTTTCGTTATCCAGAAGATGAAGCCTTACGTAAGAAATTAGCCGAAGCAGAAAAAGAAAAACAACGTGAAGAAAACTTTGTCAATGATATTTTAAATATCCATGAAGATTTTGGACCACGCAATTGGGCTTATGAAGCTCAAGGCTCATCTCTTATTGAACCTGCTTCTGTCTATGATAATGGGAAAACAACAACCTTTACCTTTTTAGGCAACATTGAAATCCCTGCCATTTACATTGTATCGCCTGATGGGCAAGAAGCGCTTATTCCCAAATCGATTAAAGGCAACAAGGTTATTGTTCATGCAACAGCTGCACAATTCACGCTACGACGTGGGAATGAAGTATTGTGCATCTTTAACAAAAGGTTCGTACCAAAAGGAATTAATCCTGAAACAGGTACGACATCACCATCTGTACAACGTAAAGTGAACCTAGGAAGCAGCCATGAATAACACCGTGGATGAAAAAAGCATTAATGATCGCGATACAATAAAAAATGCTCAAGGGAAAAGTCAACAGAACAATGCGGGGAAAGCTATTGCTCTTATTATTCTTTTCAGTGTCTGTCTTTATTTAGCCTATTCAACACTTGTTACAGACAAAAAGCAACCAATTGAATCTTCAAAAGAAGGAAAAGTTATAAAACAAACAGAGCTTTTTCGTCCTGCAAAGCCTACCCCTCCCCCCTTTGAACAGCCTCAACGAAATAACGCTCTATTACCAAAAGTCGAGCTACCAACACCAAACATCAATCAATTAAATTCTGATAACTCACTGCTGGAAGCAGCACAACGTGCTCCTGTATTAGCTTATGCAAGTACACAACAAGGCAAAATAGATTCACAAACAAATAATGGTGCTTTGCCTCACCAACTTGAAAGCAAACCTGATGAAACGACACAACGTTTTAATCATCTTCTCAAACCCACAGTGCTTGAAGGTATTCGTGCTTCAACCCTTGGCAATCGAAACTACATCATCGCGATGGGAACTTCTATTCCTTGTATTTTAGAAACAGCCATCAACAGTGATCAACAAGGTTTTGCCAGTTGTATCATCTCCAGAGATATCTTATCAGACAATGGTCGTGTTGTGCTTCTTGATAAAGGCACCCAAATTGTTGGTGAATATCGCGCCGGATTGAAAAAAGGCCAAACACGTCTCTTTGTACTATGGAATAGAGCAAAAACCCCCAATGGTATCATTATATCTTTAGCTTCACCGGCAACGGATGCTTTAGGGCGTTCTGGTATGGATGGAGATATTGATAACCATTGGCTCGAGAGGATTGGGTCTGCGCTTCTTGTCTCACTAATAAAAGATGCAACACACTATGCCAATAAACGTTTATCAAAAAAACAGGAAAAAGAAGAAACTGAAACAATCTCTTCAGGACAAAACATCGCAAACATTCTCGTAGAAAATTACGCCAATATTCCTCCAACATTATCCAAAAACCAAGGGGAAATGGTGAATATCTTTGTTGCCCGCGATTTAGATTTTTCCAGCGTTTATAAATTGAAAGTCATCGAAAACAAAAAACAGATTATCAATCGAGCTGTTTCAAGAAACTTTTACAAAAATTCTGCGGTAACTTTAGAATGAACTCAAACTTACATACCATGAGCGATGAAACCGTTGCGATTGTTCTCACAAAACTTGAACCCATCAGTGCTTTTTTGAAAGATGATAGACTCTTTGAAATTGTTATCAATCGTCCCTATCAAGTCATGACTGAAGGATTTGATGGATGGAAAACAATAGAAGCACCGGGGCTCTCTTTTAATGAGCTTATGGGGATTGCGAAAGTTGTCGCATCCTATTCCAAGCAAAACATATCGGACAAAAACCCAATATTATCTGCAACGCTACCAGGCAATGAGCGTATTCAAATTGTCATTCCGCCCGCTGTCGAAAAAGACACGATTAGTATGACAATTCGTAAACCGTCATCGCAGAGTTTTTCTCTCGAAGAGCTCGCAAATAAGGGCCTCTTCTCGCTATGTGAACGGGTATCTTTCACGCCCTTGCATGACTATCATTCTCGTTTTAACGAACTCAAAATCATCGAGCATAACTTAGCTCATGCCTACTGTAATAAAGACTTTGTCTCCTTTTTAAATCAAGCTGTAGAATGCCAGAAAAATATTTTAATTGCGGGAAAAACCGGTTCGGGTAAAACAACATTATCAAAAGCATTAATCGCAAAAATCCCTCAAGAAGAGCGTATTATCACCATCGAAGATACACAAGAATTGGTGATACCACACCCTAACCATGTCTCAATGTTCTATTCAAAAGATGGACAAGGCTTAGCCTCCGTTGGCCCCAAAGAGTTGCTTGAATCATCTTTACGGATGCGTCCTGATCGTATTCTTTTGCAAGAACTTCGAGATGGTACAGCCTTTTATTATATCCGCAATGTCAATTCAGGTCATCCAGGCTCCATTACAACGGTTCATGCCTCAACAGCCCTTGCAGCCTTTGAGCAGATGACCCTTTTGGTCAAAGAAAGTGAAGGCGGTGGTGATTTAGAGCGTGATGATATTCGAGG